>JAXJVR010000100.1:0-4970 GCA_036308405.1 Acutalibacteraceae bacterium | reverse complement strand
TACCAGCTTGCCTTCTTAACTCCGGGAATCTCGCCTTTGTAAGCAAGTTCTCTGAAGCATATACGGCAGATGCCGTATTTGCGAAGATAAGCATGGGGGCGGCCACAGATTTTGCATCTGTTGTATTGTCTGGTAGAAAACTTAGCCGGACGAGCCTGCTTAACTTTCATAGATGTTTTAGCCATAATTCCTTACTCCTTACTTCGCAAACGGAGCGCCCATAAGAGTTAACAACTCACGAGCCTCTTCATCTGTCTTTGCGGTTGTAACAAACATAATGTCCATACCGCGAACCTTGTCGATTTTATCATACTCAATTTCAGGGAAAATCAACTGTTCTTTAACACCCATAGCATAGTTGCCACGTCCGTCAAATGAATTGGGGTTGATGCCTCTGAAGTCGCGAACACGCGGAAGTGCTGCGTTAAAGAGTCTGTCGACAAATTCATACATTCTTTCACCGCGAAGTGTAACCTTTGCGCCTATCGGCATACCTGCACGAAGTTTGAAGTTAGCTACAGACTTCTTTGCACGGCAGGGAACTGCCTTCTGACCGGTGATTAAACCTAAATCTGCGATAGCGGCGTCGATAACCTTTGAGTTATCTTTTGCCTCACCGCAACCAACATTGATAACAACCTTTTCGAGCTTCGGAATCTGCATGACGCTCTTATAGCCAAATTTGGTCATCAATGCAGGAGCAATCGAATTTTTGTATTCGTTTCCAAGCGTTGACATAAGTCATGTCCTCCTTATCTCTTAAAAAGTTTCTCCGCATTTTTTACAAACGCGATTTTTTGAACCGTCTTCGTTGATTTTTACACCAACGCGAGTGGGTTTATTGCACTTAGGGCAAACTACCTGCACTTTGCAAGCGTAGATAGCACCTTCGGTTTCGATTATGCCCGAAGGGTCGCCGGCTTTGCGGGGTTTAACATGTTTTTTAACCTTGTTTATACCCTCAACAATTACCTTGCCTTCTTTGGGGCTAACCTCAAGAACCTTACCGGTCTTCTTGCGGTCTTTAGCGTCTCCTGTGAGGAGAACTACAGTATCACCGGTTTTAATGTGAAGTTTGCTCATATTCCGTTTACCTCCCATTAAAGAACTTCCGGAGCAAGAGACAAGATTTTTGTGTAATCTTTCTCACGAAGCTCACGGGCTACCGGTCCGAAAATACGGGTTCCGCGGGGATTTTTATCATCACGGATAATTACAGCCGCATTTTCGTCAAATCTAATGTATGTGCCATCATTACGGCGAAGACCTTTTGCAGAACGAACTACAACAGCCTTTACAACATCGCCCTTCTTTACTGTGCCGCCGGGAGCAGCTTTCTTAACAGAAGCAACGATAACATCACCGATGTTGGCATACCTCCTTTTGGAGCCTCCAAGAACACGGATGCACATAATTTCTTTAGCACCGGTGTTGTCGGCAACCTTGAGGTAACTCTGTTGTTGTATCACAGTGTTTTCCTCCTTACAGCCTTACTTAGCCTTTTCGATTATTTCGGCAACGCGCCATCTCTTATCTTTTGAGAGAGGACGGGTTTCCATAATGAGTACTCTGTCGCCGACGCCACAAGAGTTGTTCTCATCATGAGCCTTTAATCTGATAGTGTTTTTGATAATCTTCTTATAGAGCGGGTGTTTTACATTGTCTTCAATAGCAACTACAACGGTTTTGTCCATTTTGTCGCTTACAACCTTACCTACTCTTGTTTTACGAAGGTTTCTTTCGCTCATTCCAGTTTACCTCCCTTAAGCGTTAGCGCTGTCTTTGAGTTCTGCCTCGCGGATTATTGTCTGAACGCGAGCAATATCTTTTTTGACAGCTGTAATGCGCATGGGGTTATCGAGCTGGTTAATGGCGTGCTGGAAACGCAGCTTATAAAGTTCGTCCTTTAAATCAGCAAGCTTTTCATTAAGTTCAGCTACTGATAATTCTCTGATTTCCTTTGCATTCATTACTGCTCACCACCCATCTCTTTGGTTACAAACTTACATTTAATAGGAAGCTTGTTTGCTGCAAGACGCATAGCCTCGCGAGCGAGTTCCTCAGATACGCCGCCGATTTCAAACATTACGCGACCGGGCTTAACAACCGCTACCCAATATTCAGGTGAACCTTTACCTGAACCCATTCGAGTTTCAGCAGGTTTTTCGGTTATCGGCTTATCAGGGAATATTTTAATCCAAACTTTACCGCCACGCTTGATATAACGAGTCATAGCAATACGGGCTGCTTCTATCTGGTTAGAGGTGATCCACGCAGGCTCAGTTGCCTGAAGACCGAAATCACCATGTGTTACGGTTGTGCCGCGTGATGCAGCGCCGGTCAAACGTCCGCGCTGAACACGACGGTATTTAACACGCTTAGGCATTAACATTAGCGTGAACCTCCTTGTCTTTTATTTGTGCGACGATTTTCGTTAAGAACCTCGCCCTTGTAAACCCAAACCTTAACACCGATTATGCCGTAGGTTGTATTAGCCTCTGCAAAACCGTAGTCAATGTCTGCTCTTAAAGTTTGAAGCGGAATAGTGCCTTCATGATACTGTTCGCTTCTTGCGATTTCAGCGCCGCCTAAACGACCTGAAACCTGAGTCTTGATACCTTTAACGCCGAGACGCATTGCTCTGCCTATAGAGAGCTTCATTGCACGGCGGAAAGATACACGCTTTTCAAGTTGTGCTGCAATATTTTCTGCAACAAGCTGAGCGTTGGTATCGGGGTTTTTAATCTCAACAATGTTGATAACAACGGGTTTACCGAGCATCTTTTGGCATGTTGCCTTAAGTTTTTCGATTTCAGCACCGTTGCGTCCGATAACCATACCCGGTTTTGCGCAGTGAATGTGCAGTCTTACGCGTTTGTCATCACGTTCGATTTCGATTTTAGCAATACCTGCTGTGAAAAGTGTTTTCTTGAGGTATTTACGGAGGTTGTAGTCCTCAACCAATGTATCACCAAAGGTGCTGTCATTGGCAAACCAACGAGAGTCCCAGTTTTTAATAACGCCTACGCGATAACCATGCGGATTAACTTTCTGACCCATAACTTTAACCTCCCTTTCTTAAATCTCGCGTCCTTTGAGAACGAGTGTAACATGGCTTGTTCTCTTTAAGATGCGGTGTGCACGACCGTGGTCCTTCGGACGAATTCTCTTAAGAGTAGGTCCGGGACATACGAGGCATTCTGCAACATAAAGTCTTGCCATATCCATATTTTTTTCTTCGGCATTTGCCATTGCTGAATGGAGCAGCTTCTCTAAATATTCACAAGCGGATTTAGGAGTGAATTTGAGTATAGCCATAGCTTTTTCAGCATCTTGATTGCGGATAAGATCCAAAACAATCTTCACCTTACGGGGTGAAATACGGGCGTATTTAAGTGTAGCCCTTGCTTCCATAGTTAACTCTCCTTTCGGCCGCTTACTTACCGGTAGTTTTTGAACCGGCGTGACCTCTGTATGTTCTTGTAGGTGCAAACTCACCGAGCTTGTGACCAACCATATCCTCAGTTACATATACAGGCACATGCTTGCGACCGTCATGAACTGCAAAAGTATGACCGACGAAATCGGGGAATATGGTGGATGAACGGCTCCAAGTTTTAAGCACGCGCTTTTCACCGGCTTCATTCATTTCTTGAACTCTTTTAAGCAACACGGGTTGCACATAAGGTCCTTTTTTAACGCTTCTTCCCATTATGAATTCTCCTTTCGTCGCATTACTTACGGCGTTTTACGATATATTTATCGCTAGCCTTATTCTTTTTACGGGTCTTATAGCCCAATGTGGGTTTACCCCAAGGTGTAACAGGGCCCGGACGACCGATAGGTGACTTACCTTCACCACCGCCGTGGGGGTGGTCGCAGGGGTTCATTACAGAACCACGAACGGTAGGTCTCCAACCCATGTGACGCTTACGGCCTGCTTTACCGTAGTTAACATTTGCATGTTCGGGGTTTGATACGGTTCCTACGGTAGCCATACATTTTTCGGGCACATTGCGAAGTTCGCCTGAAGGCAAACGAAGAAGTGCCATACCGTTTTCTTTAGCCATAAGCTGAGCCATATTGCCGGCACTGCGTGCAAGTTGCGCGCCTTTTCCGGGGTAAAGCTCAATATTATGAAGAACAGTACCTACGGGGATATTTACGAGCGGTAATGCGTTACCGGGTTTAATGTCGGCATCGGGACCGCTTACTACAACATCGCCTACTTTTAAATCTTGAGGAGCGATGATGTATCTCTTTTCGCCGTCTTCATACTGAACGAGGGCGATAAATGCAGAACGGTTAGGGTCGTATTCAAGGGTAAGAACGGTTGCGGGGATACCGAAACGCTCTCTCTTGAAGTCGATGATTCTATACTTTCTGCGGTTGCCGCCGCCTCTGTGGCGAACGGTTATGCGGCCATAGCTGTTACGGCCTGCATTCTTTTTAATAGGTTCAAGCAAACTTCTTTCGGGCGCTACCTTTGACAACTCGGAATAATCCATTGTTGTCATATTGCGGCGACCGTTGGTAGTCGGCTTATAATGCTTTATTGCCATTTGTTTCACTCTCCTGTTTTGGCTTAGCGAAGCGCATTTACACTTCATACATCACCGGAAATTTTTTCTTAATTTCCTGTATTGGAACAGATTACATTAAACCGTCAAAGAATTCGATGGTCTTTGAATCGGGCTTAAGGGTAACGATTGCTTTCTTCCAAGAAGCAGTATAACCTTCATAGCGACCCATTCTTCTTTTCTGTCCGCGAACATTTATGGTGTTTACCTTGGCAACGTCTACCTTGAACAACTTTTCAACTGCATCTGCAATTTCAAGTTTATTAGCGTCCTTGGCGACCTTGAAGGTGTATTTTTTGTCGGCAATGCCTGACATACTCTTTTCGGTGATTACCGGAGCAATAATGATGTCCTGTGGGGCTTTCATTATGCGTACACCTCCTCAATTTT
>JAXJVR010000099.1:0-1608 GCA_036308405.1 Acutalibacteraceae bacterium | reverse complement strand
TAAAATCTGAAATATAAAAACGGATTGTATGAAGAGTCTACAAGATATGCCGTGCAAAGCAACAATACAGCAGGCAGCGCTATGCACATAATAACTTTAAATACGGTTTTGTCTTTCAGTTTGCAGTAAATTTTGTGCGGCAACTGTGTAGAGCCTATTATTAAGACAACCAAAAACAGCAAAGACCTTACCAAATCATACAATGCTGTTTTTGAAACAAGCGAGGTTGAAAACATTGCGTAAAAATATTGAACGGGGTTTTCAAGGTCGCAGTAAATAAAGATAAAGAAACCGAACAAAACCAAAATCATTGTATAAATATGTGAAATAAATTTCGGCAATTTTAACAGCTGTTTACCCAAAAATGCTTTTTCTAAAATCAGCCAAAATGCAAAATAAAGTCCCCAAAGAATAAAGTTCCAACTTGCGCCGTGCCAAAGACCCGTCAAAGCCCAAACTATGAGCAAATTTATAAATGTGCGCGTTTTGCCTTTACGGTTACCGCCAAGCGGTATATAAACATATTCGCGAAACCATGTTGACAGCGTTATATGCCAACGGCGCCAAAATTCAGTAATACTTTTAGAAATATAAGGGTAGTTAAAATTTTCGGGGAATTCAAAACCGAATATCTGACCGAGTCCTATAGCCATATCAGAATAGCCCGAAAAATCAAAATAGATTTGAAAGGCAAAAAATACTATTCCCATCCAAGCGCCTAATACGGTTGCGTCCTTAAAGACTCCGCTTGCAAAACTTTCATAAAAAGCGCCGGCAGTGTTTGCAAGCAACACTTTTTTTGCAAGCCCGCATATAAACCGCCTTGCGCCGTTTGCCGCTTTTTGCACGGTGTGGACACGATTTCTTAAAGCGAGGTCAACATCACGGTATCTTACAATAGGCCCCGCGATAAGTTGCGGAAACATTGTTACATAAGAACCGAACGATAATATATTTTTTTGAACTTTAGCCTCACCGAGATAAATATCAAGTGTGTAAGACATTGTTTGAAAAGTATAAAACGATATGCCCACCGGCAAGGCTATACCAAGCGGTTTTAAATTTGAAAACGCAGGAATAAGCGATAAATTTTCTATTATAAAGTCTGCATATTTAAAAAATGCAAGCAGGCTTAAATTTACGGTTACGCTTGTAATAAGCGCAATTTTTGCTTTTTTGGGTGACTGTTCGCGATATTTACCTACAATGCGCCCGCAGGTATAGTCTACAAAAATCGAAAACACCATTATCCAAATATAAAGCGGTTCGCTCCAACCGTAAAAAAGCAAACTGACAACAAGAAGCACTATGTTGCGCAGTCCTAAAAATCTTGCCGGAACGGCAAAATATATTAAAAGAACGGCAGGCAGATAAAAGAAAATAAATTCAAGAGATGAAAACACCATTTTACAGCCCGTCCCCTAAAAGTTTTATGTTATAAGTATATATATATATATATATATTTTGCATTTGTCAAGTAAAAGTTGAAAAAGTTTCAATATTGTAACTTTTGTTACAAAGTCTATCGGTTAACAAAAAAGTATGCAACACTTAAATTAGGTGCTGCATACTTTTTGCTTATATAACTTATATTATTTAATTTTTCTT
>JAXJVR010000098.1:0-14840 GCA_036308405.1 Acutalibacteraceae bacterium | reverse complement strand
TCCTTTCATAAACCTACGGTTACTCAAAGTATGTCGCGTAAAGGTAATTGTATGGATAACGGAGCTATGGAAAACTTTTTCGGCAGATTAAAGGTTGAAATGTTCTACGGTGAAAAGTTTGAAAGCGTTAACGCTTTCATTGACGAATTAAAGAAATACATAGATTACTACAACAACGAAAGAATTTCCTTAAAACTAAAAGGAATGAGCCCGGTGCAATACCGAACTCATTCACATGCAATTTAATATTTATTTTTGTCTAAATTTTGGGGGTCGCTTCACTTGCGGTGACCGCTTGCAATTTTAAGTTTTCAGCCTGCTTTAAGCTGTAATCTTATTTTATCGCTAATCATAGCTATAAATTCCGAATTTGTAGGTTTGCCCTTGTTGTTTTGCACTGTATACCCGAAATATGAGTTTAGCGTATCAACATCGCCTCTGTCCCACGCTACCTCTATGGCGTGGCGTATAGCTCTTTCAACTCGCGATGATGTTGTATTATGCTTCTTTGCCACCGTAGGATAAAGCGTTTTTGTAATTGAGCCGATTATACTCTCATCTTTTACAGCAAGCATTATTGAATACCTTATGTATTGATAACCTTTTATATGCGCAGGAACTCCGATTTCGTGTATTATATTGGTTACCATTACTTCAAGCTGAGTATCTGTTAATACATTATCTTTCTTTACAACAATCGGTGTCGTTTCGTTTTTCCAGTTTGTTAACTGAATTATGCGTTGAGCCATTGTATTTATATCAAACGGTCTCAAAAAATAATACGAAGCGCCTGCCTCAAGCGTTTCACGCTCTAATCTTTGATTATCAAAACTTGACATTGCCATTATCATAGGCTTTTCTTTTATATCAAGTTCTTTTAATGCGTTAAGGACTCCTAATATGTCAAGTCCCGGCATAAACACATCTGCTATTATTACATCCGCTTTTTGTTTTTCCAACACCTTGACTACAGCGTATCCGTCTTTTTCGCACAATTCGACTGACATTCCGTATCCTTTCAATATATTGGCACATTTTTGACCGAACTCCGACGAATCGTCAGCGATTACTACATTAAGCTGTTTATTCATTTTAAACAACCCCTTTCGTTTCTTTGCATCAAAATGTTACCATATTTTTCCACTGATTTCAATCCGTTTTTCCTTTGTTTATGCCACTTTTCATCGCGATTTACGCCACTGTTATACTTTTTTCGAAGACAAGATTTTTTATTGTTTTTTCTTTGTTTTTAAAAAATCTTATAAATTAAATTTTCTTTACTTTTTTATTCTTTTTTCACCGTTAATTTTCGACTGCTTTTGCCAAATGCTGTTCAAACATCATTTCATCCCGCCGACAATCAATAGCGCATATAAGTTTTGGTATTTTCTGGTTCTAAAAGCCCCTTTTTAGCGTTTATATCCAATATATTTTTAATAAGATAATCCGCAGTCTAGTCAGAGAAAAGCTCTTTTATAATACCTTTAATCAAAAGGATAAATTCGCACATAATTTTTTGTTTTAATACTTTACCAAAACTATTGACAAATAGCCTTTTATTTAGAATTTAATATCATTTAACAAGTCGGTAATATCTATTTTGTCATCGTTAAGCATATCTGTATCGGGAGATTTTAAATTAAACTTTTTCTTGATTCCTTCGGGAGAAAGATATATCCAAGGTTTTTCGTCGGCGTGTTGCCAATTTTTATTATCTTTGTTTTTTAATTCGTTGCACATTAAATACAAATTTGTTCCAACACATATTGAAGCAACGTATTTATTCCCTTTTTTTACTGTGACTAATTCATCTGTAAAATTCCGGTCTTTTTTATTGTCGGCGGATTTTTCCAACAAATATCCATCGGCAATAATATTTTTTAACAGCATTTGTTGCAAAATTTTATCCATAAGCTCGTCCTTATGTTTAAGACAGTCGATTATTAACTTAATTTCATCCGATGTGGTGTATTCCTGATTATCATTCAAAGACAAAGCGGTATATATGCTGTTCAATTCATTATATTCCTTACACATAGCATCTACGACCTCCTCAAAATATTTTAATATTGTCTTGATTTCATCATCAACATTGCTGTCATTTTTTAACTTTTTAACCCAATTGCGTATATGCTCTTTAAATGATATACATATGACATCCTCATTCAATTTTAAATTGACCAAACTTTCTGGCGAAGGAGCATGTCCGTCAGGAGTAAGATAGTAAATTTTATTTGATGTTTCTTTTTTGCTCTTAAATAAATAATTATAATAATCGGACAACTGCTTTTCTCTGTCATAGTACCAAACCTTTGCTTCGATAGGAATTATTTTATTGTTTATATATATTACAATATCTATGCGACGGTATTTATCTGTTGTTTTTTCCAACACAATCGAAGCTTGTTCAAGTTCTGCGTCATCAGCGGATATGCCGATTATTTTTAAAAATTCCTTCAAAGGTGTGATTCCCATTTTGTGAGAACCCATAGGTTCAAGAAGCGCAGCTAAAAATCTGCAAATCAACACCTCATTATTTTGAATTTTCAAAGCCTTAAAAATATTAAAATCACTCTCTTTGCTGCACTGCGGTGTCGGGCAAAGTTTTCTTTTACTGACAAGGCTTGATAATGCGCTTTCAGCATTATAATTCATTTTAAATCACCCTTTAATATATTTTGTTTATTAAGTAAAGTAATTATGATATATTACCTATTGCAAATTAAGTTAAATGCTTGAATTGAATATAATTTTACAAATAGTATTCCTTTAAATCGTCAAGACGCAAAAGGCTTGGATTTTTCCGTGTCCGGCGCCTGTGTCAATATCAATCCAAGTGTCTGTTTTAATAATTTTTCCGTCAATGTTTTATTTGCCGAATGATTTTTTAATTTAAACTATCCGTTTTGCTTTTCAATAATTTTAATCATCTTTATTGCCAAATCCAATTGTCTTTCTTGAACTTTTTTATATTCTTCATTAAGTAAATTTGATATAGCTGATTTCACTTTTTCGGGATTATATCCGCATGTTTCTTGGAAATCTTTGATTTTTTTATACGTTGCTCTCGTTCTTTGGGAGTGCCGACTATTATTTTAGTATCTGTCCTCAAAAAGTCTTCAAATGATTGTTTTCCTTTGCATTCGTTGGCTTTTTTATCCACCCAAACCAAATTGCCTTTTACATTCAAACCGCAAAATTCTCTGTTTTGTGGAACAATATGGTCTAAAACAATATCGTTTGAATGGTTTTTTATTGATTCTCTTAAATCTTTTCCTGTATATGGGCAGCGATACTCAAGGTAATCGTTAGTATAATCCATATCCTCTTTGGTTATATCACCATAATAAACACTGATTAAATACAAAATATTCCTAATTGCAGGATTTGCCACGTCTGATGTTTGTATTCCTCTTGCGGCTTTTGACAGTCCTTTTTTGTTTTTGTTTGCTACCGTCCAATTATATGCTATTTTCGATTGCCAACTGGCGTTTTTAAGTCCTGTGCCGGTATCTAAGTATCTGAAATTTTCAATCTTGCTTGCAAGGGAACTTTCGCTGAATTTATCTTTTGTTAAATTTTTCAATTGTGTAATCGAGAATTTTGATTTGTTTTTATTTTATAAATAAAAATCACATACTGTTTTATCATCTTCAAAATTCCATTTGTTTTTTGTGTTAGACATCATAATATCTCCTTTTAACTATAATTTGGTCAACTATTCTTCGTTTTTAATAAACTTTAACCGTTTCAGCTTATTACCTTGCACTCAATAACATATATAAACCAACTCATACCTATATGATTTTAAAAATTAAAATAATTTTTAAAATCATTCGTCTACCGCTTCTTTTAATTTTTCCCACACTTTTACCATAGCAAAAGTGTCAAGTTCACAGTATTTAAGTAAATTGCGCCTTGTTTGCTCGGCTTCTTCGGGTGGCATATCTTTAATCAGCGGAAACACCGTCATTGCTTCGCCGCCGTTATGCACACCTTCAAGATTATGATAATCAAGCGCAGGGTCATTGGGGAAAAGCGCCGGCAAAACGCTTTTTATCGAAAAACTTCCGCCCATAGCCCTGTTATAATAATATCCCGACTGAAACGGAACAAGCAAATCTTTTATATTGTTTTTTATGTTTATTAAATGGTCGGCAAGGTCGGGAAATGTATCGGCAAGTTCCTGCAAACGAGTGCATTCAAAAGCCTTGTTATAGGCGGTAACGCAAACATTTTTCGGTATGTTTTCACACAGGCTTTCGGCAATCGCTCGCCTTGGGTCAACGCCAGACTCTGCCAAAAATTCTTTGTGTTTAAGTTCGCCGCCGTCATATTCGATATAATGCAACGAATACTGAAAAGGTATTTGCGCATAGGGTTTTGTGCCTTTAAATTCAGGCAGCACCGGTTGCATAGTTTCAAAATCAAGAAAATAAAGCGGAAATGAAAGCGTATCAAGAAAATCACGAATACCGTCTTTGTAGATATACGCAGGTCGCGGAGACAACTCGTGTGACATTTGATTAAGCCATCTTTCGCTTTTTATATTGGTATTATACATTAAATCTTGATAAGACACTTTACCGTCATAATAATATTTTAACGCCGACTTAAACTGTATTCGATACAGGTCAAAAACATTAGGCTTGGTCAAATTGCGTGTGCAATAATTCCAAAAAGCGCAATCATACGGATTGCGACAATGCTCGCCTATATCAATAACCGGTTCTTCTTTTGACGCATATATTTGTTCGGATTTTTTAATCAAAGCGGGCACATTTTGAAGTTCATCATTAACTTCTGCCGACATATCAATAATTTTAAAAAGTCCGTGTATATCAAGTTCGTCGCCCAAAACATAATCGGAGTTAATGCAAATAAGGTATGTATCGGTAATATTAACCCCGCAATGTTCTAACACATATTTTTGATATGCAATATCCGCCGCATAAACCCTTGATGCGTGGGTCGAACTTTTAACCTCGTAAATTGCATATCCGTTATCGGTCTTATGCAAAATATCAACCGCGCAATAAAGACCGTTCCAATCAAAAGACGCTTCGCATATATTTTCGACACCGTCATTGATATATTGCTCGGTTAATTCTTTCATTTTATTCAGGTCTAATTTTCCGTCAGTCTTATAGCAAGTAACTTCTTTAAAATCGCCCAAAAGCCCCATCGCCAAATCGCCTATAACATTACCCTCGTCAAAGCGCGCCTGTAAAGACGGGTCATAAGGTTTAAGTTCGGGTTTATATTTGCTTAACCATAAAAGTTTAGGGCACTGCCACGCAAGACAGTATTTTGATTTTGAAAAAAAGAACATAAAATTACCGCCTATATAATAAATTTACAAACAACTTTTTTATTATTATAGCATATTGTGATAAAAAATAAAATGTTTATATATAATTAGTCATAGTCAACGCGTCAAAAAAAGGGACGTTTTTTTATTTAAACACCCCTACTCATATAAAAAACGGACGGCAGAGATACTTGCTTCTCCTATAAAAAATCAATAATTTTACAGCAACAAATCTTTTTTTAGTCTGTGTCGACGATTTTTGTTTAAAAAAGGTTGATTTTTTTTAAAACAGTGATATAATATTTCACATAAATTTAATATTTGCTATATGATGTTTGCAGGAAATAGCTTTGCTGACCGAAGGAGTAACACTCTCAGGTGCCCGTTTGGGTAAAGACTGTAAGCGGATAGCACTTTGGAGAAGCTCGATTAAATTCGGGTGCCGAAGGGGCAAAGGCGCTTGTGCGTTAAATCTCTCAGGCAAAAGGACAAAGTTTTTTAGGTGTAATTTAGTTCTTTTTGTTTTTGTAGGATTGCGTTTTTGGCGCAGTCCGATTTTTTATTTTGTAATATTTTTTAGGGAGTTGTAAATTTTATGAATTTTCTTGAACAGCTTGAGAAAATCAACAGCGCCGTAAACGGCTTTGTGTGGGGCAAATTCGGTTTGTTTTTGCTTATCGCCGTCGGCATAATCGCTACGGTATGCACAAAGGTGTTTCAGGTGTCACACATAGGTCTGTGGTTTAAAAACACGCTTGGTAGTTTGTTCAAAAAGCATGTTATAGGCCACAGCAAAGAAAAAGGCTCTATCTCGCCGTTTCAGGCGCTTTGCACGGCGCTTGCCGCAACGGTGGGCACCGGTAACATTGCCGGCGTTGCCGCCGCTATATGCGTAGGTGGCGCAGGCGCTGTATTCTGGATGTGGGTAGCCGCATTTTTCGGTATGATGACTAACTACGCCGAAAATGTTTTAGGTATCTATTTCCGCCGCAAAAACTCAGACGGCGAATGGTCGGGCGGTGCGATGTATTATCTGCGCGACGGTTTGGGCGCTAAAAAACACTGTAAATACATAGGCAAGGTTCTTGCCGTGCTGTTCTGCATTTTTACAATGCTTGCATCTTTCGGCATAGGCAGCATGGGTCAGGTCAACAAAATTGTTACAAATGTGGCAACCGCATTTGATGTAAGAGCGCTTTCTTCTATAGAAGTATTCGGCGGAATTTCGCTTTATAACATAATTTTAGGCGCGGTAATAATGTTGCTTGTTGCAATTATTACTTTGGGCGGACTTAAAAGAATTGCCAATGTTGCCGAAAAGGTTGTTCCGTTTATGGTGGTGCTTTTTGTAGCGGGAAGCCTTATCGTCATCGGTGTAAATTACGAGCATATTATTCCGGCATTTAAGGCGATTTTTGTAAACGCATTTAAACCCGAAGCCTTTGTTGGCGGAACGCTGGGCGCGGCAATAAGCATGGCAGTTACGCAAGGCTTTAAGCGCGGTGTGTTCTCAAACGAGGCAGGTCTCGGTTCTTCGGTTATGGTGCATTCTAACTCAAATGTTAAAGAGCCTGTAAAGCAGGGTATGTGGGGTATATTTGAAGTATTTGCCGACACAATGGTAGTTTGCACAATGACTGCTCTTGTAGTGCTTACTTCGGGTGTGTTCAATGCCAAGACCGGTGAAATTGTCGAAGGTCTTAACGATGCAACGCTCGTAGGCGGAGCATTTAACAGCGTGTTCTCTTGGGGCGATATCGGTCAAAAGTTTATCGCAATAGCTATGTTCTTGTTCGCGTTTACTACCGTGCTCGGTTGGTCACACTACGGCTCAAAGGCGTGGGAATATCTGTTCAGTGAAAAAACAACAATAATTTTCAGAATTATCCATGTTTGCACAATCATTTTCGGTGCTGTGCTTACATCGTCGCTCGCATGGGATATTTCGGATACCTTTAACGGACTTATGATGATACCCAACCTTATCGGTGTGCTGGTGCTCATTCCTTTGGTTGTAAAAATCACCAAAAACTATGTTGACCGCAAAGTTAAGGGCAAAGATGTAAAGCCGATGCTTTCTTATGATGAAAAGATTCAGGCACAAGCCGAAGCCGCTGTGCTTGCCGGCGAAGAATAAACAAAATACAAAACACAAAACACAAAAATCCCCGACTGATGTCGGGGATTTTTATATATCAAAGGAGCATTATACCGGTAGTTTGAAGATAGCAAATTGCTACCGCCGATAAAGCAGGATATCCGTTTTTCGCCCCTGCTTTATATTATGCTTTGATTACGCAATAGGTGATTTGCGAATAAATAAAACACCCAAAGTATTTGCGCCGCAGTGTGAAGAAATGGTGCAACCGGCGCGGGTCATAAATACCTCTTTGAAAACGCCGAGAGATTTAACCTGCTCCACTACCGAATTTACAACTTCGGGGTCGCAACCTGCATGGGTTACAAACACGCGTGAAGTATCAATATCGTCAATATTTACAAGGCGTTCGCTTACATATTCGTTAATAACCTTTGAAAAAGCACCTCTGTATTTTTTTCCTACGCCCATGACACCGTTTTTAACCTCGATACAAGGCTTTAGTTTAAGAAGGTTTGCACCCATCATAGCAAGAGCCGAGCAACGACCACCCTTATAAAGATATTCAAGGCTGTCTATAACAAAAGACGCTTCTACGCAAGGCACAAGTTTTTCGGTTTCTTCAACAATCTTTTTAACTTCCATACCGCTTTTTGCCATTTCGGCTGCGGCAATAACCAAAAGACCGCCTGCGGTTGAAAGATTTTTTGTGTCTATAACATAAACATCTTCAAACTCGCTTGCCGCAAGGCAGGCGTTGTTATATGTAGATGACATACCAGAACTTATTGTAAAGTGTATAACTGCGTCGCCCTCTTTTTTAAGTTCTGTAAAATAATCTACGCACTCACCTACATTAGCAGCCGTAGTTTTAGGTAATTCACCGGTTTTATCGTGATGCTCATATATAAAATCAGGGTCAATGTCGATGCCGTCACGGTAAACCTTTGTTCCGAGCGTTACACCGAGCGGAATGATTCTTACGCCGTATCTTTCTTTAAGTTCGGCACTTAAATCGGTTGTGCTGTCGCTCGATATTATGATTTTTGACATAGATATATCCTCCGTATTTTTGCATTGTTTTCGTTCATTATATCACCTAAATGCAAATAAAACAACATTTTTATTTATATATTATTGAATATTCATAGCTTTTAAGATTTACAAAACCGTCACAGCCTGCTTTGCCGAAAAAGTTTTTGCAATCTTTAAAAACATCGGGCACAGTGATATTTACTTCATTTTCACCACGATTTACGGCTATAAAGGCAATGCCTTCAATATTTTTTCTGGTATATGCTACTGCATTGTCGTTTGCAAACACGGTATAAAAATTTCCGTCAATAAAAGCCTTGCAACTGCGTCTTACCTTACCGAGCACCGTATAAAATTCAACAAGACTTTCATTTTCGTTACCCCAAGGATATGTTACTCGGCAAAACGGGTCGCCGTAACCCTGAACACCTGCTTCATCACCGTAGAACACAGACGGAACTCCCGGCAATGTATACTGAATAACAGCGGCAATTTTAAGCCGTTTTATACCAAGCGAATATTCATAATCATTAAGCCGTTGCTCTGACTGCCAAGCACGGTCACCAACAAAATTGCCGTCTTTACCGAGCACGGTAAGCACTCGCGCCGTGTCATGTGTGCCAAGGTGATTCATAAGCGTATCAACCGAACATTTAGGATAATTTTCAAGCACGGTATGCACGGTTTCACTTAACATATCGCCGTCACCGTGTTTTACAAAATTTATAATTGCGTTGGCAAAAGGATAATTCATAACGCTGTCAAGCTGTTCACCGCGCAAAAATTTGCGCCTTGCGCCATAGCTTATTTTGTTGCTTGCATCCTCCCATACTTCGCCCAAAATATAGGCATCCTTGTTTTCACTCTTAACAGCTTTACGCAGTTTATCTAAAAATTTATCGGGCAGTTCATCGGCAACATCAAGCCGCCAACCGCCTACGCCTAATTTAAGATATTTTCTTAAAATACCGTTTTCACCGGCAATATAGTCGATAAAATCTTCATCGTCTTCATTGGTTTCGGGCAGAGTTTTTACACCCCACCAAGCGTCATAACCGTTTGGATAATCATAAAATTTAAACCATCTGCGATAAGGCGAATTGCTATCAAGATAAGCACCGCCGTTGCCGTAACGCCCTGTGCGGTTAAAATATACGCTGTCATCACCCGTGTGTGAAAAAACACCGTCAAGAATAATTTTTATACCAAGTTTTTGCGCTTTTTTGCAAAGGTTTTCAAGGTCATTTTCGTCCCCTAAAAGCGAATCAATTTTTTCGTAATTCGCTGTGTTGTATCTGTGATTGGAGTGCGCCTCAAAAATAGGGTTCAAATATATGCAATTTACCCCTAAACTTTTTATGTAGGGCAATTTTTGTATTATGCCCTCAATATCACCGCCGTAATAGTCATTACCAAGCGAACACACGCCGTTGTTTTGGCGGTATTCGGGCGTTTTTGACCAATCATTGCATATAAAACGGTCACTCGGCACATTGTGTTTAGGCTTGCCGGAATTATAAAATCGGTCAGGAAAAATCTGATATATTATCCCGCCTTTGAGCCAGTCGGGCGTTGTGAACTCCTTGTCATACACGGTAAGTTGAAAACGTTCGGCAGGCTGTCTTGAAACAACGCCGAGACCGTGCTTACTCTTTACAACAAAAAACTCGCCGTAATCACTTGTATATCTGAAATCAAACCAATATAAACCCTCACCGAGTGCGATATTACATTCATAAAATCTGTAGTCTTCAAGCCACTCACCCGGTGTCAAATTAAACTCTTTTAAAGAATTATCGGCGTCATTTACCAAGCGCAAAAAAGCCTTGCTTACGCATGCGTCTTTATGCAACAACAGCCGTATCCGCAGGCTTTCGTCTGCGGGCACGGCTCCTAATTTTGAACGGTATAAACTGTTTCTTGAATCAAAGGGATAATAATTCATATTATTTTACTTTGTCTAAATGCCAGATATTCTTTGCATAATCGTCTATAGAACGGTCTGCGGCAAATATACCCGACTTTGCAATGTTTACAAGTGACATCTTATTCCATACATCAGGCTTGTTGTAAAGTTCCATTGCCTTTTTGTGCGCTTCGCAATAATCGGCATAATCGGCAAGCGCCATATATCTGTCAACATTTTTAAGCGTGTTGTAAATATTATCAAACTGTTGACCGTCAATTCCCCTGCCTATAAAGTCAAGCGCTTTACGCAAGTCTGAATTGTTGTTGTAATAAGAAATCGGTGAATAACCGGTTTTTTGCATTTTTAAAACTTCGGGTGTTTGCATACCGAAAATTAAAATATTGTCATCGCCTACCGCGCTGTGAATTTCAACATTAGCGCCGTCTTCGGTGCCTAAAGTAATCGCGCCGTTCATCATAAATTTCATATTGCTTGTTCCGCTTGCTTCGGTTGATGCCAAAGATATTTGTTCGCTGATTTCTGCTGCAGGTATCATAAGTTCGGCAAGCGTAACACGATAATCTTCAACAAACAGCACACGCATTTTATCGTTTACGGCGCGGTCATTGTTTATAACCTGCGATAATTTGTAAATCATCTGTATAATTTCTTTTGCAAACAGATAACCCGATGCCGCTTTTGCACCGAAAACATAGGTTTTAGGCGTAAAGGGCGCATTTGGATTTTCTTTTAAATACAGATAATCTGTAATAATATGAAGCGCGTTCATATGCTGACGCTTGTATTCGTGAAGGCGCTTAACCTGCATATCCACAACAGAATCGGGGTCTAATGTTATACCCATATTGTCTTTTACGTAGTTTGCAAGGCGGACTTTATTAGAACGCTTAATTTGAGCCAAGCGGTCAAGCACGGTTTTGTCATTGGTAAACGCCATAAGTTTTTCAAGCTGTGAAGCATCTTTAACAAAGCCGTCGCCGATAAGCTCGGTTATAAGCGAGGTAAGTTCGGGATTAGCTTGGCAAAGCCATCTGCGGTGCGCAATACCGTTTGTAACATTTGTAAATTTTTCGGGTGTTAATTTATAATAATCATTAAAGAGTTCGTTTTTAATAATATCACTGTGAAGTTTAGACACGCCGTTTACAGTGTGGCAAGCCACTACGCACAGATTTGCCATACGAATAACACCGCCCTGAATTATTGCGGTGCGCTCTGCCAACGCGTAATCACCCGTTGTAGAAATTATATGCTCACGGTATCTGCGGTCAATTTCCTGCACTATTTGGTATATGCGCGGCAGTCTTTCTTTAAAAAGACCTATTTGCCAGCACTCAAGCGCTTCTGACATAATTGTGTGGTTTGTGTATGCCACGGTTCTTGTCACAATATCCCACGCCTTTTCCCAAGAGTAACCGCACTCATCAAGAAGCAGACGCATAAGTTCGGGTATAGCAAGAGTCGGATGCGTATCATTTATATGAATTGCTACTTTTTCGGGCAGATTTTCAAGTGTGTTATACCTGCGCATATGGCGGTTTAATATATCCTGAACAGAAGCCGAAACCAAGAAATACTGTTGACGAAGTCTTAAAGATTTACCCTCTATGTGATTATCTTCGGGATAAAGGACTTTTGAAATTGCCTCAGCTGTAGCGCGCTGTTCAACTGCGCGGACATAATCGCCCTGACTGAATGCCGACATATCAAAATCTTGACACTCAGCGCTCCAAAGGCGTAAAACATTTACGGTTTTGCCGTCTTTTCCGGCTACTTTTAAATCGTAAGGCATTGCGCGCACGCTGCTGTAGTTTTTATGCTCGGTGTGATGATAATTATTATCCCACCACTCATCAACATAACCGTCAAAATGAACATCAACCGCAGAAGAGGGGCGCTGCTCAAGCCACACCTCACCGCCGGGAAGCCAAAAATCAGGCATTTCGGTCTGCCAACCGTCGACTAATTTTTGACGGAATATACCGAGTTCATACTTAATGCAATAACCCATTGCCGAATAACTGTTTGAAGAAAGTCCGTCAAGAAAACATGCGGCCAATCTGCCGAGTCCGCCGTTTCCGAGTCCTGCGTCGGGTTCAAGTTCATAAAGATTATCAAGATTTACTTTATAACTTTTAAGCGCCTTGCGCATATTTTCGGTAAGGTCAAGATTATAAAGGTTATTTTTAAGCGAACGACCCATCAAAAATTCCATACTTAAATAATAAACCGTTTTGGCGCCCTGCTCATTGACCGAGTCTTTAAACTGCGCTCTGCGCTCGCTCATAATGTCAAGCAAAACAAGCACGGTAGCTTTGTAAAATATATCGTCAGAGGCCTGCTCGGCTGTTACGCCGAAATTGTGCGAAAGCTTTCGCTCTAACATTTCTTTAAGTTGCGATACGGTGTATTTTGTCATAACGGCATCTCCAAAAATTACATATTTTAATATAATTATTATTTTCGATATAATGATACAATATTCAAAAGAATTTTTCAAGTGGTATGAAAAACAATATTTAGGTAAGTTTTTGTATGTTTTACACAATTTTTTTATTTTAAATCGCTTTTTTAAATTTTAATTTATGCAAAATTTACATATTTTACTAATTTTTAACTTACAATAAGGCGTTTTAATATTAAAATATGTTATTTTTTTATTGAATATTAAACATAAAGTGTGTTATTATTTTAAAAAATACAAAAACTTTTAAAATACAAAGGTTATGAAAATTGATGGACTTTAAAAAAATCACATTACAAGATGCAACTCAGCTTAATAAAATTTTAAGAAACACAGACGATTTAACCTGTGAAATAAGTTTTGTAAACCAGCTTGTTTGGCAGTCGCTTTACAACAACCGTTTTTGCTTAAAAGACGGTATACTTTACCTAAAGTCATATTCCGAAAATGCAGTTACCTACAGTCTGCCTTTCGGGGATATTAAAACCGGTATGAAACAAATCGCAGACGATGCCGGTGAGCCGTTTCCTATAATTTGGGCGCAGGCAGGCTCGCGTTTTGAAGAGTTTAAAAAACTTTACGGTGATTATTACGATATTTTTGAAAGCCGTAACGAATTTGATTATATTTACAACTCGTCTGACTTAATAAACCTTTCAGGCAAAAAATATCATTCAAAGCGAAATCATATTTCTGCTTTTTCAAAGCAGTTTGACTGGCATTACGAAGACATAAACGAAAATAATATAAAAGCCGTAAAAAAAGCCGCAGAACTTTGGTATAATCAAAATTCAGAGCGTATGGATGAAGAACTTAAAACCGAAAAGCAGGGCGTTTTTATGATACTTGACAATATGAAAACTCTTGATGTAAACGGCGGCGCAATAGTGATAGACAAAAATGTTATAGCGTTTTCACTCGGTTCGCCGATAAACGACTTGGTTTATGACATACACATTGAAAAAGCGCTCGAAGATTATGACACCGCATACACGGTGATAAACCGCGAATTTGCCGAACGAAATGCAAAATATAAGTATATAAACCGAGAAGACGATTTAGGGTTAGAGGGCCTTCGCCGTTCAAAGCTTTCTTATCACCCCGAAATACTACTTCCGAAATATATCTGCACAAAGAAGGAAAATATATGACAACCAAAGAGCAATGCGAAATGCTTTATAAATCGGCTTTCGGCGAAAGCCCCGAAGTTGATAAAATGCTGTTTGACCTGTTTTTTGAAAATATCGAAGTTTTAAAAATCGGTGACGAAGTTGCGGCTATGTATTTTAAAATTCCGTGTTTTTTAATACTTGATAACACACGAATTAAGGCTGACTATATTTATGCGGTTACTACCGCCGACAAATACCGCAGAAAAGGTCTTATGAGCAAGCTTTTTGCCGATACACAAACCGATACGGACACAGTTTATTTTTTAAAGCCGTCAAGCGAAGGCGTAATAGCATTTTATGAGCAGGCAGGATTTAAAAAAATAATCGGCACAAGAGCACAAAGCAATGCAACAATAGAGGTAAACGATAATTTTAAAAAACTGTCGGCTTTATGCGACAAACCGCAAAACGAATACCCTATTATGATAAAAGGCAATGCCGATATAGACAGACTTACCTTTGAATACACATTAGAATAATTATTGTCAAATTACTGATTTTCGCAATTTCTTCCGCGTTTTATGCTGTTATTTCCGAATTTTTCGCGCAGATTTAAGATGGAGTTTTCTATTTTTTCCTGTTTTTCATCATCTTTATC
The DNA here is from genome assembly GCA_036308405.1 of Acutalibacteraceae bacterium. GTDB lineage: Bacteria > Bacillota > Clostridia > Oscillospirales > Acutalibacteraceae > UBA737. The sequence continues at coordinate 232 of JAXJVR010000098.1, read as the reverse complement.
GTTGCCGAAAAAATCTTGTTGAAAAGCAATATTTTCACTTTTTAAATTTATCACCCTAAGTCCTACCGAGCGAAGCGGTAAATCCCAGTTATAATTTTGCATAAACAATTTCATACCCTCTCGCGCTATCAACAGCGAAGTGTTAAGCGGATTTTGAAGTGTTTTTGAATACTCCTTAACCTTAAGATTTGTGTTTCGGGTATGGATCTGAACAGTATAGGCATAAAGCCCT
>JAXJVR010000097.1:0-14126 GCA_036308405.1 Acutalibacteraceae bacterium | reverse complement strand
GACATTTATTTTTTATGTTGCTTTAATGTGTCATTGCGAGCCGACTTTGTCGGCGTGGCAATCTCGTTTTCGCGGTGAGAGCCGAGCCCTCACCCTACTTATGCTAATTCAATTTCAGCACAGCGCCTGCCTCCCTCTGACGAGGAAGGTGGCAAAACAGAGTTTTGACGGAGGAATAGAAAAACGGAAAATTAAGTTGCCTGCAAAAAATCGAGGCCTGTGTATTAAACACACAAGCCTCGATTTTAATTATCATCAAAAATTATTTAGCAGCGATCTGCTGGTCAATAAACTTGTTGAGCTTATCAACACCGTTTTGAACTTTTGACTTAAGTGCTGACATCTGGGTAGGAATCTGTGCAGGGTCATTAAACATAAACTGTGAATAGAATTCCTTGTCATATTCAATACCTGTGATACCTGTTGACAAGTTGTTGTAAGTAAGGTAAGGATTGTATACAACTTTATCATAATCCAACGATGTAAGTTCAAAGAAGAAATCTTCTGCTTCTTGTGAAAGGAACATGTTGTCAATGTTATAGTTGTTAACATCAAGATAATAGCGAAGGAATATACCGCCTGCTACTGCTGCCTTTGAACCTGTTGCAGGGTTTTGGTTACAGCCCTTCATAATACCCCAACCACGGAAAATGCCGGTAACAGGTCTTTGACCGTTATCTTGGTTAGGAAGATAATAGAAGCCAAGGTCGCTTACATTAGGATGCTTAGCAAGAGGTCCGTCTTTACGGAGTGCCCAGAGGTTATGGGTTGTCATAGCAATAGAACCATCAATCAAGCCTGCGTCAGAACCGTGACCAAAACCGCCGTCCTTTTTAAGCTGAGCAATTTTTTGAATAAGAGCTGTTGTTTCATTGGTGATACCGTTTGTAATATGGTTAGTTGAATCCAAACCAAATGCAGTAGCACCTGTCATATGGACCAAAGCTTCGTATCCATGCACTGATAATCCGTTACAACCGGGAAGCTGTGCTGTCTTTTTACCGATTTCAGCAAATGAATCAAAGTTCCACTTGCCTGCAGCGTCAAGTTTCTGCGGAGTCGGGCAGTTAGCGCGCTCTAAGAGGCTCTTTGAATAAACAACAAGGTCAAGCTCTGCAAAAAGGTTACCTACTGTATCGCACATATAGGGTGCACCGTTATAAGTGGTAAGCTTGAATGTGTTTTGATTCCAAATATCATCTTTGTAATCAATCTTTGCTGCGTCTAATGACTGGAAGTAGCCAAGACAAGCCGGGAAGTCACCGTTTGAACGGCCAACTGTAGGCGCCTTACCTGCTGAGATAAGAGCGGTCATTTCAGTAGCATAGTTATCAAGTGTGCAAGCAACATGTTCAACTTTTATGCCATACTTATTGGTGAATTTGTCTATAACATACTGTGTGCCTTCGTCTTTGGGGTCAACCGTGGTTGCAAACTGAATTGTTACACCCTTGTAATCAGCAGGATTAACACCTGTTGATGCGCCTGTGCTGCCGCCCTGTGAACCGCCTGTGCTGCCGCCCTGTGAGCCGCCTGTGCTGCCGCCCTGTGAGCCACCTGTGCTGCCACCTGTGCTGCCGTCTTCGCCTTCTACATACTCGTATTCAATCTGTTCTTGATAGATTACAGAAGAACCGTCATCCTCTTTTTTGCTGCATCCTACGAGTGAGAACACAAGAACAACAGCCAAAAGCAATGCGAGTATTCTTTTTGTTTTGTTAAGCATTTTTCATACTCCTTATAATTATATTTTCGATTTTAACATAAAATCGAATTTTATGTAACGCATTTGCCGTTGCAAAAGTGATAAAGGCATAAAACCACATATACAAAATCAAATGCGTATTCCACATAAAGAATTATATTCTTAAAAGACACTTTTGTCAACATAATTTATTAAAATTTTTGTAAAATTCGATATTTATTTGTTAAGTTTGAATATAAACATATTTTAAATATTTGAGGTATAAAATAAAAAATCGGCACGCAAAGCGTTATGTAGAGCAGGGGTTTACTCCTGCCGAAAATCACCGTTTTGGAGATTCCTCGTGACACAGTCACTCGAAATGACATTTATTTTTTATGTTGCTTTAATATGTCATTGCGAGCCGACTTTGTCGGCGTGGCAATCTCGTTTTTACGGTGAGAGACAAGCCCTCACCCTACTGTGGTAAAATCTTAAAGTTTGAGTTGTAGGGTGCGATGCCATTCATCGCACCGTTAAGTTTAATCGATTCATCAGGCTTTTCGGGATGATGTGGGCATCATCCCCTACAAAGTTGTTTAATTAAGTTTCAGCACAGCGCATGCCTCCCTCTGACGAGGGAGGTGGCAAAACAGAGTTTTGACGGAGGGAGAGAAAAAGCGGAAAATTAAGTCCCCTACAAAAATACGGCAGACTCAAAATGAGCCTGCCGCAATGATTTAAAATGTTTAATTTTATAATCGTTTAACCTGTAATACCTACACGGTCTATACTTTCAACAAATCCGCGTTGAATGAACATATAGAATATAAGCATCGGGGTAATTAACAACAGACAAGCCGCCATAAGAACCGCAGCCTGTTGCGGTGAGTTTGCGCCTTGGAACAAACCGAATTTAGCACCGATAAAATCGTTTACACTGCCCATTGAAACCGCAAGCGGCGTGTCAGATGTAAAGTAAACACCGGCAAGCAATGAATCATTCCAATGCCAAATAAGCGAGAACACCAAAACAGTTATAAATACAACGCTTGATGAAGGAACTGCAATTCTCAAGAAGGTCTTAAACGGACCTGCGCCGTCAACCCAAGCAGCCTCTTCAAGCTCGCGAGGCAAGCCTGTAAAGAACTGGATGTAAATATAAATCAAAACACCCGAACGCAAGCCAACACCCAAGAGAGACGGCAACCAAAGTGTCCAACCGGTATTTACAACATTAGGTGTAATGTTAAATGCCGACCAATCTGCGCCGAAAAGATTACCAATGGCTTTAACAAGCGCTTCTATTCCGTGACCTATATACATAAAGTCAAGGTCAGCATAGTTAACTATTCGCGGTATTATAAGCAACATATCCGGCACGATGATTGTTAAGAAAAGCACGCCGGTTAACAGCTTCTTGCCTTTAAAATTAAATCTTGCAAAACCGTAACCTATAACCGCGCAAGAAGCAACTTCAAGCAGTGCGCTTACGATTTCGTATTTAACCGTGCTTAAAAATGAATTTACATAATCAAGCGCAACAAATGCTTTTTGGTAGTTGTCAGCAATCAAAAACTCGGTAGGTATCCAAACACGAGTCGAGTTTGCAAATGATGAAGGAGCTGTTATTGATGTAATAATCATATAAAGCAACGGATAAAGAATTATAAATCCTATAGACATCAAAAGAATAAATCTGAATATAGAATATACTACTCCGGTTCCTATCTTTGCATATCTGAGTGCCTTAAGACGGCTGGCTTCAGAAACATTTTTAATTGGATTTTTCATATTACTTTAGCCTCCTGTCTTAAGATTCATAACGCTTAACTACAAACTTGTTAAACAAAAGCATTACCAAGCCCATAATTGCAATAACTATCAAGAAGTAGAACCAAATCATTGCCGAAGAAACATCATACTGAGCAGAGCGTATCTTAGAATATATCTGTTCAATAAGCGGATTGCGCTCATTGATAAACAACTCTACCATTGTGAATACGCCTACAAGCAATGTAATGCGTGAAAGCATCGGGAATGTGATAAACCAAAATTCTTCCCACTTGGTAGCGCCTTCAACCTTTGATGCCTCATAAAGTGTAGGCGGAATAGACTGAAGACCCGAAAGGAACAGAACTACCTGTATACCGCACGACCAGATAAGGTTGAAGATGTTGTTAATAGCAGTTGAAACAAACTCTGCTATCTCATTACTCAAGTTAAGAGCGCCGGTTAAATCTTCGACTGATATAAGGCCTGATGACATACCTGCCGAAGTGCCCATAGATGTAAGGCTTTCGTCGGTAGTGGTAAAAATCAAACTCATTACCTTACCGGTAGCAATAATAACAGGTAAAAAGTAGAGTGCTCTAAAAAACAGACGTCCGCGGAATTTTTGGTTAAGCAACATCGCCAAAATCAAGCTTAATACCAATATAATAGGCAACGAATAAGCAAATTCTGCCAAAGATTCTTTGAGCCATGTTAAATAGTTAGGGTCGCGTTTTATAATTTCAATGTAATTTTCAAGGCCAACCCATTGAGTTTCTACACCGTTAGAGCCTACAGCAACAGAAGAAAATGAGTAAATCAGCGACTGACCAATCGGAATAAAGAAGAACATTATAAGACCGATTATCCACGGCAAAACAAACATTAAGCCATAGCGAGATTTTAATTCTTCTATTCCGCGACCTTTTTTAAGTTTGGTCTTCATTGTGCTGCACCTCCTGTTATAATATAGCTCTGCGCTCCGATTTCACCCGCAGGTGTTTGAGCTGCGGCGTTGTTGTAATTTACATAAACCGTAACGCCGTTATCAAATACTGTGCAATGAACGCCCGAAGCAACAACGGTATTTGACGTAATCTTTGCGCCTTTAATGCTTGCATAATAATCTGAAAGGTCATTATATGTTGCAAAGATATCATCTTTTACATCGGAATAAACCGTGCCGTAAAAATACGGATAAACTGCATCTATAAGCTTGTTATCCCACTGATTTATGACTGTATAGTTAAGGCCTAAACCGCCTTCAACTGCGCCGAGAATAGACTTGTTTGAATTTTTAGCCAAGTTTATTGACTCGGTAGTCATCGGAACATAGCCCTTAAATACCATTGAGTAGAACGGAACTTCTTCATCAAAAGCAAAACCGTTGTTTGAATTTACCGGAGCATCGGTAATAATATCTGCCATAAGTGCAGCATACTCGTTAGCGTCGGTAGCCATAAGTTTTTGATTATTTTCTTTAACTTGACCGAGCGCTTTTATTACAGCGGCGCTGTAACCGTTTCTTGCATTAAAGTCTACTGTTTCATGATAATTTGAATAGTCTGAATAAGCAATTGAAGTCAAAGTTTCAAACGAAGCACCACCGATTTGCCATTTGCTGTTTTGCTTAACCGCCTTCATAACAGCATCTGCAAAGTTTGACGGTTTTAACAATCTGTAAGCCTCGTCAACGTTATTACTGCGGTTTGCCTTATCGGGTATATACTGCTCCGCCTTAAGAATACCGCTGTTTAAAACGGCATCACTGTAATGTGAAAATCCGCTGCCCGAAGAATTAAATCTTACAAGGTCATAATCAAAATACAAATCAACCTTATTATCGTTACAAAGGGTCGATAATTTTTTAAGCTGGCTTGCCGAACCGACATTGTCGCTCAAATTATAAGCACCGCCGATTTTACCTATGTCAACACCGCTGTCGCCGAAACCTTTAAGTTTAACGGCAAGACCGTCAACATTTTGCGAAAGTTCGGTAACAATTGAATTTGCCTGCTCAACGGTTGTGGTGGCAAGAACTGTTTCATAAGGAATACCCAAAAGTGATTTTGTAATTTGTGAGCCGCCTATGATGTTAACGCTCATAGACTTTTCATCATCTGTTTCGGTAAGACCTTTTTCTTTGATTAAATAATCACGGTAAATGTCTGCCATTGCGGTATAATTTGCATTATCGCCGCTTAAGGGATAAAAGCGCATAGATACGGTTGCTTCTATCATATTTTCGGGATAAACATTAGCATAGTAAGAGTTTTTAAATGCTCTTGCCTCGTGATTTGTATAACCGCGCAACTGGAATGTCGGATATATTGTAGAGAACTTGTATGCTGTGCTGCCTACAATTGTGTTAAGCGATGCAGTTTCTGCGCCGCTGTCTATAATTGTAAAGCCGCCCTTATCACCGGTCTTATAACCGCATACCGGCAAACGAATTGACTTTTCTTCGGTTGCGATATATTTATCTTCCATAGTATAGTCGTCACCGTATACAAATGAACTGTAAGACAAGCCCTGCTCGTTATACGATTTTACATTCATCAATGCGCCCGAACCCGAAGGTATAAACAGGTAAGAATCGGGTGTATCATTTTCAACAGAGTTTAAGAACGGGGTAAAATCTATGCTGGTTATACGCAAATCTGTCTCTTGAATTTTAGTAGAGTCAACCGAAATGCTTAAATAATCGTCGCAAAGAACATAATCCACCGGAATCATAAACTTTTGACCGTCAAAATAATACTCGATTGTAACACCGTTTTCAATCGGTTTTACAACCACACGGCCGCCTTCGACAGCACCTTCAGTGCTTGTAACCATATTGCTACCGCCGCCGCGAATGGTTTTATCCATATAAGCAACCTGAAATGCAGCCTGTGTAAACACATGGTCGCCGATAGGTAATCCGAAAGCGTCATACTGAACTTCACCGGTTGATTTAGGCGTAATGTCCCACACGGTGCCGTTTGCAATATCAACCATTTTAACACTGCCGGTCTCAGCTTCATATACCAACGAATACTTGCTGTTTTGAGCAATTACCTCACCGTCTGAAAGGGTTGATGACTGAACTTTTTCGTCAAAGCTCTTTTGCGGCGGTATATAACCGCTGCCGCAAGCCGTAAGGCTCAACAGGAGGACTAAACAAATTACAATACTTAAAATACGCTTTTTCATAAGTTTTTTCCTCCTTTAAATAGTAATTATTTCGGTTACAATCGTTGCAATGAACGCGCCGAACTGCTGAATAAGAATTATAAGCATAATAAGCAAGAATACGATTATTGCCATTCCGATTACCGTAAGCAATGTAGTCCATATAAACTTGCCCATTGAATAATCGTGAATTTTAAGCATACCGATTACAAGCATAATGCAGAAGTAAATTGTTGCAATTGCCGAGAGAATACCCAAGAAAGCAGCTTCATCGGGGAGCAACACATTTGTAAGAATTGTATGAATTATATCTTCAAGGATAAGCGGTTGTAAGCTGTAGCAGGTAACAATCACAATTTCTTTGATTTTACCCTTACCGCCGAGCAATGTAGATACAAGCCAGTTAGCAACAATCCAAAGAACAACAAGACCTACCGAACGAACAAGCTCGATAATACTGTTAAACGATGACGGGTCATAGTTTGTAAACATAAATCCGCCGGCAATAGCTCTTGTAACAGTAACTACATAATAAAGAACTATAAGCATAAAGCAAAGCGGCAACGAACCTAAATGCTTTTCTTTTATGTCGGTAAAGCTGTTTGAAGGATGTATTGCTGTAGAAACCATAAGATTTAAAGATTTGTTCTTAATAAGCACAACCTTTTTCTTATTGGTTATAAACATAAACGCAATCGCGCCGACAACCAATACAACTATCAGTATAAATATCCATGTAAAGTTATCGCTTATAAAGTCTTTACGCACATACTCAAAAGCTACTGCGTAAGTGCCTTTATCGTAACCCATTTTGGCATATTTAAGCGCTGTATCGTAGTCTTCTTCTTCAAGATAAGCATTAGCAAGACCGCTGTATGCAAGCTGGCTGTTAGCGTCTTGAGCAAGAACTTCTTGCCAACCTTCTTTGACCATATCATAGTTACCGTCAAGTGTAAGGAAGTCAAGTTCTTTTACCTTTTTACCGTATTCGTTTATGTTGAACGCGGTTATAAAACCTGTGGAAGCGTCAGCAACCAAAATCTGCTCGCCGTTATTTTTAACAACGATTGCGCAGGAAGTCATAAATGTTCCCTTTTGGTTACCCTTCTTCATACCGCCGCCGAATGTTGTTACGGTGTTGCAGTCACTGTCATAAACAAAAACTTTACCGTAGCGCGAATCGAGCGCATACATAAATCCGTTTTCGTCAACTTCAATATCGCAAAAGTCTTGCTTCCACATATCGTCTAATGCAAGAGTTTTAACATCACCGAAAACACCGCCGGGTTTTAATATATTATCGCCGGTGCCGGGGCTTAAACGCCTTATCATAGCTTTTCGCGCATCGGTTGATAAGTCTGTAAAGCCGTTACTTGTAAATACAAATCCGTCTTCATCAACGGTTATATCAACAAGCGCATAAGGCAATTTCTTTATAGAATTAGCATGCTTTTCGGCATTTGGGAACATACGGTTCCAAATGTTTGTAAGAACCGATGAAAGCGTTGCGTTAACCTGGTTTGCACCGTAGAATCCCAAGAACTTACGCTCGGGTGAATAGAGCAACGCACCGTAGTAACAACCGTCACTTACAACATACATATATCCGTCTTTGTCACGGGTAATCTTTGTAGGTTTAAAATGAAAATCTTCAGGTATAAGGTTTGACTCGGGCAATGTTATTGTGTCGAGCAACGCACCCGATTGATTTATCATAAGAATCTGTGCATTTTCGGTATCGCAAACATAGATGACACCATCGTTATAATAGATACCTTTTGCGTTATCGTAAGCAATCGAGCCGTTAATAAGGCCTATCTCGCCTACTAAATTATACTGATTATCTAAAATCACAATTCGTGAACTTGAATCAAGTATATAGACATTATTATTATCGTCTTTGCACATTGCTGTGATTTGGGTAAATCTTGTAATACCTAAATCGGCAACATCAATAAGCTTGTCGACATCATACATCGACTTGCCGTATACTGCTTTACCGTTAGAGGTTACACCCTGCCAATATGTGTAGCTGTCGGTAGGAACGGCAGCCGAAACAGATGTAACGGCGCCGAAAGCCAAGCAAACAGCCAAAACTACAGCAAAAAGACGGCATAATGTTTTTTTCACTATTCTCATCTCCTTAATAATATTAGCAAACTTATTCCTTAATACCTGCGCTGCTCATTGATTCAGCAACACTGCTTTGTGAAATAAGGAACACGATTATAGGCGGTATCATCATAATAACCGTAACCGCCATTGCAGAACCGGCACGCGCTGTGCCGCCGGCGGTAATCTGTGTTACAACCTGAGGCAAGATTTTAAGCTCTTCAGAGAAAATCTTACCGCCCGGAACTGTCTGCCAAATATCACGGAAGGTGAAAAGCAAAAGTGTAAGCCAAATAGGCTTAATTGTAGGCATTACTATCGACCAGAAAACTCTGAACTGGTTTGCACCGTCAATTTTAGCGGCTTCAAGCAATGCATCGGGAACATAACCCTCAATATACTGTTTACCGAGAAATACACCCATTGTTGACGCCATAGGCGGCAAAATGTATATCCAGTATGTATCAAGCAATCCCAAACCTGAAAAAATCAAATACTGCGGAACAGCAAGGGTATATCCGTTAAACATAAGGGCAAACTGAATAGCCCAGAAAATAGCATTTCTGCCCTTAAATGTAGCTTTTGATATTGAGTATGCCGCCATAAGTGCTACAAAAATATATATAACCGTAGTAAACAATGAGGTAAAGATACTGTTGAATATATATCTTGAAAGCGGAACCTTAAGCGAAGCCATAAGGTCAGGCAATATTGTATAGTTGCCTATTGTTGGGCGGTGCACAAGAAATCGCGGTGGGAATATAAGCAATTCATCAAGCGGTTTTAACGATGTGCACACGCAGTAAATAAGCGGAAGCATTGAAAAGAGACCGCCTGCTACCAAGAACACAACAAGCGCAACATTACCTGCTGTTGACCTTGTGTAGCGTTTGACTGCAGATTTTTTTCCGCGTTTGTCTTTAAAATATTGTTTTATTTTATTCACTGCAGTCACCTCACTTTTCAAACATCTTAAGCACTTTACCTACAATAAGTCGAGCTGCAACCATTATAATAAACAGCACAACCGACATCGCGCAGGCATAGCCCATCTCATAACGCACGGTAGCCATATCGGTCATAAGCGAAACTATTGTATCAACCGCGTGACCTTTACTCGGATAACCGCAAAGCTCTATCATAATCATACTTGCACTGAACGAGCTTTGAATTTGCATAACCGCACTGAACAAAAGCATAGGTTGCATAGCGGGAAGTGTTATGTAACGCAACTCTTGCCAACGGTTTCTGATACCGTCAATGGCGCCGGCTTCATACATATCACGACTTACATTCTGCAAACCTGAAATATTAGAAAGGAACGATACGCCCATACTCTGCCACAACTGAACTATAATTACAATGGGCATAAGATAAGCTCCGGTCTTAAGCCATATAACCGGCTCGGTGATTATACCGAGTGAAAGCAAAAGGCTGTTTACATAACCGTAGCTATCACCTGAGAAGGCAACCTTCCAAATGAAGTAGGCGTTACCTACAAGTGAAGGAGCATAGAACATAAATGAAAGCACGGCACGCACTTTAGGCTCAAACTCATTTACAAACCAAGCAAGCACAAATGAAAGCAAGAAACCTAACGGACCTGCAATAATTGCAAATACCAAAGTATTCTTAAGCGTTGTGCTGAATGTGGCATCTTCTACTATCATTCGACGGTAGTTATCAATACCTATAAATTTAGGCGATGAAATCATATCGAACGAAGTAAAACTTAAAACCATAGATGTAAGTATAGGTAAAACAGTAAATACAAAGAAGAAAATCAAGAAAGGAGCAAGCATTATAAGCATAGGTATATGCTCGGTCAAGAGTTTATCTTTTGATGCTTTACTTAATTTTTTAGACCTTGCGGGCATCACTGCCGCATCAGCCGTTTTATTTTTAAACATAATTAACGCTCCCCTCCTTTATTTATACTCTTCAATCTTACGCGCAATTTCAAGGTCTGCTGTCTTTGACCATTTAGTAACGGCATCTTTAACCTTAGCGCCGTCCTCAATTACCTCCCAGTAAGCCTGGTCGATTGAACGGGTTACATCATAAGAGCCGGGGACTTCGGGAACTTCTTTAACCTGCTCCCACTGACTGTTAAGGACTGCAAGGTCATCTTTGTCCCAAGCAAGCGAGTTAAATGCTTCAACATTGGAAACAGCAGTTCGGCCTATCATACCCAAAATTGACTGTAAGTTATTGTTGTATCTTGTTTGTGTTTCGGCATCGGTCCACCATTTAAGAAATTCCCAAGCCTGTTCTTTTTTAGATGATTTTTCAACGATTGAACAACCGGTGCCCGAACCTGCAACAGAATAATTGATTGTTCCGTCTTCATTTTCGGTGCCGGGAACCATTGCAATGCCCCATCTGCCGCGAATTTCGGGCGCTGTTGCATAGAATGACATATATGTGCTGTATGGAGCAATACCAAGCGGCATTACACCTACACGCAAACGGTTATAGAAGTCGGCTTCTTTATAGAAATCATACTTAAGATAAAAATCTGTCCATTGCTCAAAGACATCCAATGCCTTTTTGCTGTTAATGGCAGTTGCATTGCCTTCTTCATTATAAATAGAAAGTCCGTTCTGCCACATAAGTGTTGGGTAAATGTGCAGGTTACCGATACCTTGGTTAACGACTGTTGATGTGGTAATCTGTGTAAACGGCACATAAACGCTCATATTGTTACGCTGAATAATTGTTGCGCAATATAAGAATTCATCCCACGTTTTAGGAATTTCAAGGTTTAATTGCTTAAGAACGTCTGTGCGGTAGAACATAAGCATATAGTTTTGCGAATCAGGCAAAGCGTATGTTGCACCGCCGTAAGTATAAGGCACTTCGGCACCGTCTTGGAAACGTTCAAGAACCTGCTCATAATCAGGGAACTGTTTAAGGTCTGCCAAAGCTCCGCGTATACCCAAGTTTACAGGCTCTGTTCGTGCCATCTGGAGCGACATATCGGGGAAATTACCTGCCAATATACCGTTAATAAGCGAGGCGTTAACAATTTCTACCTGAACATCAATTCCGGTTTTGGGTGTGAACGAATCTTGTATAAGTGAATTAAGTGCAGCCGCCTGGTCTTGACCCCAGTTAACCCAAAGACGAATTGTGTTTTCGCTCTTTGCGTCTGCATTTGTAAGCGAGTAGTCACTTGTAAAGGATGAAATAAGACGCGATACGCTGTGCGACATTCTTTTAAATATATTTGCGTTGTTATTGTTAAATTCTTTACCTGCGGGAACAAACTGAATTTGGTCAACGGCAAGCGGCATCTTAATCATATCATAAAGCCATGAGCCGATTGAAGTATAGCTTGTGTAGTAATCTTTAACATACTGTTGCGCAAGGAACGGGCTCTTAATCATATTGTCAAGAACACGCTTCATATTTTTCATTGCAGAAACTGCCTGTGAAGCCTGACCCGAACCGCCTGTCATTTTTTCAGAAAGGTTACCGAGTCTGGTGCTGCAATCTTCAAGTGTTTCAAGAAAATCAGGAATTTGAACCTGAAGGTCGTAGTCACGGCTTACATCGGGTTCTTCACTGGTAATCATAACTATCTTGATATATTCGTCACCGAGTATATCAACGATTTTTGAAAGTTCATAGAAATATTCCGAAACTTCGCCTACGGTAACTTCCATAGAAAGAGTATGAGGACCCTTTTCAAGATATATGTAATAGGGATTTTCCTGCTCATCGGCAAAAGTATAATACTTCCATTTAGTGCCATACGGGAACTTAAGCGATTCAGCCTCTTTAAAAGGAGTCTTGCCGTCAATTTTAAGCCAACGGCAACTCTCGCCGTTTACAAGGTCGCTCTGCTTATAACGCATATTAAAGTAGTAGTAACCCGACTTTTCAACATCAAAATTCCACTCTATAGTGCTGCCTGAACTTTGCCATGAAGTTCCGCCTATGTAATTGATTTTTGTAAGCGAATTATCACAAGGCGACATACCGGCATCGCTGTTGTTAGATTTCGGAATAATTGAGTTTGAAGATTTAACATCTGCCGACTCACCTTCAATGGTTATAATGTCTGCATCTAAATCTTTAACATTGTAATCTGCCGAAACCTTTTCATAACTGTCTACAACTTCGGGTGCAGCAAAAGTTATGTCATAAAAGTTGAGATTTTGCTCAGGGCTTACTATTGTAAGTGTATGTGTTCCTGCTGTAAGAGCAAACTCAAAAGGACCAACTGTAGCGCCTTCGCTGTCGCAAACTACTGTTGTGATGATGTCATCAATTTCAACCTGCTCTTGAGCATACTCATTGCCTTGAGCGTCCTTACGCGGTTCGTCAGAAACATTTTTCCACAATCTTGAAAGGACAATATTTTCGGCCTCGTCAAAAGGAGTTTTACCGTCAATCAAAATAGGAAATTCGGGGTCAATTCCGCTATCGCCCGGTTTCCACATAATTTTAAGATTGTAAAGGGCTGTTTGGCTGACCTCAAATGTCCAAGTAAGCCTGCCCTCACCTGTTGCCCAATTAAGTGCATTTTCATTAACGGTAACATCGGCACCGTCTGCCGCGTATGCAGTAATCGGTAATTTAATATCGGCAGTTGCCTTATCGGTTATACCGTGCTCAGCAGTGTATTCAACATAGTCGATAATACCCGAATCGGCGCTTACAACCGATTGAGCGTTTTCAGAAGCTGTGCTGTCAGCCGTGTCAGCATACGCAGTGGTTATTTGCAAGGAAATTCCTGAAAATAAAACAGATACTGCCAAAATAACCGACAAATATCTTGCAATTTTCTTGCTCATAACATTCATCCTTTCTGTTTTTTAATATAATTTACATTGCCACAAACGCACTGATACACTGCACTGTGTTTTTTAGAAAACGCAAAAAATTAGTGCAGTTTGTATAAAAAAATCAGTAGTTTTTGGTCAATAACATTAACTGTGCCGCTTATTCTTTCAAAAAGGCACACAAATGTAATGATATTATACATTATTTTGTATATTTTGTCAATAAAATATATATATTTTTTGCACATTAAACTCATGTTTTTTATGATATTTCTACTAAAATGGCATATATATTTGTAAAAAAGACCAAAAAAAGCCCAAGGCTTTTATACCTTGGGCTTTAAATGTTATTCAGATATTATAGGTTAAAATTAACCGTTAATCTTTGTAACAACGCCTGAACCAACAGTGCGTCCGCCTTCACGGATAGCGAAACGGAGACCTTCTTCAATAGCGATAGGAGTGATGAGTTCAACATCCATCTCTACATTATCGCCGGGCATGCACATTTCTGTGCCTTCGGGAAGAGATACAACGCCTGTAACGTCAGTTGTTCTGAAATAGAACTGAGGACGATAGTTGTTGAAGAAAGG
>JAXJVR010000096.1:0-4466 GCA_036308405.1 Acutalibacteraceae bacterium | reverse complement strand
ATTTTAAACCTTCAGGTATTAAAAGTCAAGTTTTTATTGACTCGGGTGAATTCACGAAGATTTATTTTGTTGTGATCTCACGTTCTTATTTTTTGCAGGGGCAGAAGGGCTCGTTCTCGCCTGCCGGCTCGGTCGGTGCTTCTGCTTTGCAGAGGTGTCCACCGGACACCCGCACCCTCATCAGAGGGAGCCGAAAAAACCTTTCATCATCGACTGAAACAATAAATGAATGAAGTTGGTGCGCATTTGATAACTATAACCCCAACAATTGACAAAAAACCTAAAAAATAACCCGCACCTAAAAGATGCGGGTTTTAATGTATACAGTATAAGTATTTTAAAATAACATATCACAATATAACACAGCATCTTTCATCTCAATTATAATTTCGATGTTAGATTTAATAAGATAATATCATATATGCGATATAAAAGCAAGAAAAATAATAAAAACGATTTTATTAAGATGATTTTTACAACATAAAACCGCAGAGGTGTCAACACCACGCACAAAATATTTGTTTCGATAAAAATATAATTTGTAAATAAATTTATATAAATTACTTGACAAAGTTTATAAGGGTGATATAATATAATTGTAATCCGAAAAAATAACAGTTGATGAGTTTCGGCCTACAGCGTCTGCCGAAAGAAAGGAATGATACAATTTGGGTAAAACATTATACAGTTTAATGCTAAATGAAAATGTGGTGCGTGAAATTGATATACTTGCGCACAAATCGGGAACTTCCCGTTCAAACCTTGTCAATCAGATTTTGGCGGAATACGTAAATTACACAACACCCGAACGCCGTATAAATGATGTGCTTTCGGCTATCGAGCAACTTATGATGCCGTCGCGTGAAATTGTTCCGTTTTTTGCGCCCAATTCACAAAGTATGTCGCTTAAAAGTTCGCTTGAATACAAATACCGCCCCACCGTTAAGTATGATGTAGAGTTATACCGCGGTGACAGTGACGCGATAGGCAAGTTAAGCGTGTTATTCCGCACACAGTCACAACCGTTAATTGAAAATATGACGGCGTTTTTCCGCTTGTGGAAAAAAATTGAAGATGCGCATTTGGCGCCTATGATACAAACTACGGTTGATTATGCGCTTTATGACGGCAAATTTGAGCGTAGCATTTCGGTCCCTAACCGTGACTGCACAACAAGCGAATTAGCGCAAACGATTTCGGATTACATCAAACTTTTTGATAAGCAGATGAAAAATTACCTTTGCGGAAATGCAGACCCGCGCAGTGTAGAAGGCGCATATTACGATTATTTAAAAAATGCGCGTATACTGATTTAAAATCAGAAAGGAGTTTTGGTTTATGAACACTCAACAATTTACACAAAAAAGCATAGAAGCAATACAAACCGCGCAATCTATGGCGCAGGAAAACAAAAATCCGTCAATAATGCCCGAACATCTGATGTATGCGCTTGTTGACCAGGACGGCGGTCTTATTCCGTCGCTGTTTTCAAAAATGGGCGCAGATAACAATGCTATACTTTCAGAACTTGACACCGTCATTTCGGGACTGCCGACGGTTGACGGCACAAGCGATATTTATATTTCAAAAGAGACCGAACGCGCGCTTAATGAAGCTACAAAGCAAGCAAAATCTATGGGCGACGAATATATTTCGGTAGAACACTTAATGCTCGGTATCTTTGCCGGCGCTACATCCGAAATAAAGAAAATTTTTTCAAATCACGGCATAACAAAAAGCGCCTTTTTAAAAGAACTTTCAAAGGTTAAAAGCGCGCCGGTAACGGGCGACAACCCCGAAGACACCTATGACGCGCTAAGCAAATACGGCACAGATTTGGTAGAACGCGCAAGAAAAAACGAACTCGACCCCGTAATAGGCCGAGATGCCGAAATACGCAATGTTATACGAATTTTGTCGCGTAAAACCAAAAACAACCCTGTGCTTATAGGCGAACCGGGCGTCGGCAAAACAGCCATTGCCGAAGGACTTGCCCAGCGAATTGTAAGAGGCGATGTTCCCGAAGGATTAAAAGATAAAACGGTATTTTCGCTTGATATGGGCGCGCTTATAGCCGGCGCAAAATACCGCGGTGAGTTTGAAGAGCGTCTTAAAGCCGTTCTTGAAGAAATAAGAAAAAGCGAAGGCAAAATCCTGCTCTTTATTGATGAATTGCACACCATTGTGGGAGCCGGCAAAACCGAAGGCAGTATGGACGCAGGCAACCTGCTAAAGCCAATGCTTGCAAGGGGCGAGTTGCACTGTATAGGCGCTACAACCCTTGACGAATACCGCAAATACATTGAAAAAGATGCCGCGCTTGAACGCCGTTTTCAACCGGTGCAGGTTGATGAACCGACTGTTGAAGATACCATATCTATATTAAGAGGACTTAAAGAGCGTTATGAGGTTTATCACGGTGTTCGTATACACGATAACGCGCTTGTTGCCGCGGCAACACTTTCGGACCGTTATATAAGTGACCGTTTTTTGCCCGATAAGGCAATCGACCTTGTTGATGAAGCCTGCGCGCAAATAAGAACCGAGATAGACTCAATGCCTGAAGAACTTGACGCAATGCGCCGCAAGATAATGCAACTTGAAATCGAAGAAATGGCGCTTAAAAAAGAGGATGACCAATTAAGCAAAGACAGACTTTCAAAACTGCGCGAAGAACTTGCCAACCTTAAAGAAAACTTTAACGCGCAAAAGGCGCGCTGGGATAAAGAAAAGAAGGATGTTGACAGCGTAAAGGATATTAAATCGCGTATTGAGCAAATGCACGCCGATATTGAGCAGGCAAAACGCAATTACGAGTATGAAAAAGCTGCAAAATTAAGTTATTCCGACCTGCCTGCGCTTGAAAAACAACTTGAAGAAGCCGAAAAAGCAACCGAAGAAGCAAAACAAAACAGTATGGTTCACGACACCGTCACCGAAGAAGAAATATCAAACATTGTGGCGCGCTGGACGGGTATTCCGGTAGCAAAGCTTATGGAGGGCGAGCGTGAAAAACTGCTTAACCTTGATAAATACCTTCACAAACGCGTGGTCGGTCAGGACGAGGCGGTGCAAAAAGTCACCGAGGCTATACTGCGTTCGCGCGCAGGTATATCCGACCCGAACCGCCCGATAGGTTCTTTTCTGTTTTTAGGTCCTACGGGTGTCGGCAAAACCGAGCTTGCAAAATCACTTGCGGAATGTCTGTTTGATGACGAACACAATATTGTCCGTATAGATATGACCGAGTATATGGAAAAATTCTCGGTATCGCGTCTTATAGGCGCGCCTCCCGGATATGTCGGTTATGACGAGGGCGGTCAGCTTACCGAAGCTGTTCGCAGAAAACCCTACAGCGTAGTTTTGTTTGATGAAATCGAAAAAGCGCATCCCGATGTATTTAATATTTTACTGCAAATACTCGACGACGGCAGAATTACCGATTCGCAGGGACGCACGGTAGATTTTAAAAACACCATAATTATATTGACATCTAACCTCGGCAGTCAGTATCTGCTTGACGGAATCGAAGAAAACGGCAATATTTCGGAAAGCGCAAAATCCGCCGTTATGAATGAACTGCACAGCGCGTTCAGACCCGAATTTTTAAACCGTCTTGATGAAATAATTATGTTCCGTCCGCTTACAAAAGAAAACCTTACCGGTATAATTGATATTATGACCGAGGCTTTGCGTATGCGTCTTGCTGACCGTTCGCTTAATCTTGTAATAACACCTGCCGCAAAATCACTTATAATTGACCGCGGCTATGACCCGCTTTACGGTGCAAGACCGCTTCGCCGTTATTTGCAATCAAGTGTTGAAACACTTATTGCGCGCACAATTCTGCGCGGTGACCTTAACGCCGGCGACACGCTTACGGTTGATGTTGCAAACGGCGAGCTTGTTTGCAGATAAAAAGAATATGGCAAAAAGAAAGGACAATTTTCGATAGGAAGATTGTCCTTTCTTTATTTTGAGAATAGTGAAAAGTGAAGAGGTAAAAAATAAATCGACAACCTTCTGTCGAAGATTGTCGATTTTGGCTGGGGAATAGGGATTCGAACCCCAACAAACAGAGTCAGAGTCTGTCGTGCTACCGTTACACAATTCCCCAATATTAAGTTTCGCAAAGATTATTATATCGCAAAATTTTGATAAGTCAAGAATTTTTTTAACATTTATGTGCAAAATTTGCTAAAAAAGTGATCCGCCTTGCCGTAACGGCTTAATGATAACCTGAATTTATTTTCAGGTGGGTTTTCGCCAAGCGGTTTCGCGCTCCCTTCTTCCGAACTCGGCACCGCCGCGGGAGGTCTGCAAACCCGCCGCCTGAGCAGAAATCCCTTTTTATTATCTTGTAGGGTTATATAAGCCAGGATACACGCACAAGGCAGAACGTAGCAATTAAAAATTGAAAGTTGAAAGTTGAAAATTTCGGTGTTTCGCATTGCGAAACCTAATAT
>JAXJVR010000095.1:0-1319 GCA_036308405.1 Acutalibacteraceae bacterium | reverse complement strand
TATGAGCCGGTTGCTCTAACCAACTGAGCTACTGGTCCACATTTGTGGAGCTGTCACACCGACAGCAAGGTTTATTATACATTTATTTTGTTGCTTTGTCAACTAAAATTTTAAATATTTTTAATATTTTAATTTTGGCAGTGATTGAAACTTGAATTAAAAAATGATAAAATTATGCTTATACATTATCAATATTAAGGAAGTGGAATAATGACTAAAATTTTATTTGTGTGTCACGGGAATATATGCCGCAGTCCGTTAGCTGAGTTTTTGATGAAAGATTTAGTGCAAAAAAACGGGGTTGAAAACAGTTTTTATATTGAGTCTGCGGCTACCTCTGCCGAAGAAATAGGTAATCATGTATATCCGCCGGTAAGGCGAATTTTAAACGGCAGAGGCATAGACTGTTCGGCAAAACGCGCGCGACAGATGACAAATTCAGACTATAATAAATTTGATTACATAATTTGTATGGACAGCCAAAATCTGCGCAATATGAACTTTATTGCAAAGGATATAAACAATAAATATTTGCGTTTGCTTGATTTTACAAACACTCCTCACGATGTGGCAGACCCGTGGTATTCGGGTGATTTTGAAACTGCCGAAAAAGAAATAGAGCAGGGATGTAAAGCATTGCTTAAAAGCATATTAAAAGACTGACTAATCAGCCTTTTTCAAAGCCTACAAGTATTCCGCCTTTTTCGGCGTAATAACTGCAAAGTCCGCGACACTCATATACCTCTACATCTATATCACCAAATTCGCTTATAAGCAAATCTTTAAGTGTATTGGCAAAGTCGCTGTTAATGCAATGTGCAATTCGCACCTTTTTACCGCAGTAACCTTCCTCACGCATACGGTTTACAATATTTACGCGCGATTTTAGTTCGCCGCGGCATTTATCAAGCGGTTGCAGGTCACCGTGGTCACTTGCTTTTCCGATAACGCGAATGCCTAAAAGTCCGGCGGCTTTTGCCGTAAGGTGACCGACTCTGCCGTTGTTGGCAAGGTTTTTCATTGATTCCAGCATAAAAATCAGTCCGGTTTTGTTCATATATTCACTTATTTCATCACAAATATCTTCATACTCTTTGTTTTCGGAAACAAGCTCGGATATTTTTTCGACAATAAGTCTTATTTCAGGTCCGGTTGACAAAGAATTTATTACAAATACTTTGCGTTCCGGGTGGCGTTCTTCGTAGATATGTTTAGCGGCGCACGCGGCGTTGTAACAACCCGAAAGAGTTGCTGTAATTGTTACACAAAAAATTCGTTCTGCATCACCGAAAGCCGAAAGCCATTCATCTGTATTGGGG
>JAXJVR010000094.1:0-1859 GCA_036308405.1 Acutalibacteraceae bacterium | reverse complement strand
GTTAAAGAAAGAGCATATTTAGCGGCAATGAAAATGCTTGCTAAATTCAAAAACGCTAAAGATAATGTTTTTGAAATCACCAAAGAAAACGGCGGAACATATTTAAGTTGCACGGCGCTTGACGGTGAAAAGCCTTTTATAACAGTAAAAATGCTTATAACCGACGAAGAACAAGGCAGTTATATACGCGAAAAGTTTTTAGAAAATCCCGCTAAAATTTATTCTGCAATTATTGATATGTTAACACAATAAAAAACGGCTGACTGCCGTTTTTTATTATATGTATTTTTTGCTTTTATCACGATTTACACCCACAATACCACCGACAAGCGAAGAGAGTGTAATTATTATAAAATGAAACAGCGTATTCAAATTAAGACCTGTTCTTTTAATCATTATCGATAAAACGGTTATAAGCAAAAAGACGGCAATTCCTATAACAAAACCTATGATATAACCTCTGTCCCCTATTTTTTTAGCGGTATAGTATGCCGCACAAAAACAGCCCAAGGCTATGCTCACTGTGGCAAACGGCTGTGCGTAGGCTCGGCTTAAGTTTAAAAACAATAAAACGGCAGAAAATAACAGCATACAAATCACCGATATAATTACACCTATAATACAGCCTTTTATGTAAATTGCTCTTTTATTTATGTTATCATTTTTAGATATTTCTTTGCTCATAAAAAATCCCTCCGCTTAAATTATATAAGCGGAGGGACGATTTTATTACTTATTTAGATTCTGTGTCATCGTGAACGGTAAGGTTTTGTTGCATTGCCCAACGAGCTATTGTAAGCTTGCTATGGTCGCTCTTTGACTCGATAACTATTGCGTCTTCTTTTAAAGATATTACTCTGCCGTAGATACCGCCGATAGTAAGTATTTCATCACCGACCTGAAGATTGTCGCGCATTTTCTTTTCTTCTTTTTCCTTCTTCTTCTGAGGACGGATAATCAAGAAATACATAAGCGCAATCATAAGAACAAACGGCAAAATCAAAGTAAGAAAAGAACCTGCTGTGCTGCCGGTTGCATCGGCATTGTTTGCCGCTGCATCTAAAATCAACCAATTAAAATTCATTTTTTAAACCTCCAAAATTTCTAACAAGATTATTATACATAATATGGCATATAATTGCAAGAAAATATTTTTAAATTATTTGTTAAATGCGTTTGCCGAGAATTTTTTCTTGCTCTGCCTTAAATTCCGCAAACCTGCCCTCGTCAAGAGCCGCACGAATATCCTCCATAAGATGATTGTAAAACCAAAGATTATGCATAACCAATAATCTTTGCGAAAGCATTTCAGTGCTTTTAAGCAAATGACGGATATATGCCTTGCTGTAACGCTGACAAACCGGGCACCCGCAATTTTCGTCTATCGGAGACATATCGTATTCATATTTTTTATTGTTAATATTTATTATGCCTTTTGATGTAAACAAATGTCCGTGGCGCGCGTTACGGCTGGGCATTACGCAATCAAAAAGGTCAACACCGCGTTCAACGGCATTTAAAATATTGACCGGAGTGCCAACCCCCATCAAATAGCGAATTTTGTTTTTAGGCATGTGCGGTGTCACATTTTCAATCACATCATACATCACTTCATTTGGTTCACCAACCGCAAGACCGCCTATTGCGTAGCCGTCTAAATCCAAATCGGCAATTTGTTTCATATGATTTATGCGTAAGTCATTATATGTGCAACCTTGATTTATGCCAAAAAGCATTTGTTCGCGGTTTATTGTGCTTTCAAGCGAATTAAGCTCGCGCATTTTTTCTTTACACCTTTTAAGCCAACGGGTTGTTCTTTCACAAGATTCTTTAGAGTAGCGGTATTCGGCGGGATTTTC
>JAXJVR010000093.1:0-9206 GCA_036308405.1 Acutalibacteraceae bacterium | reverse complement strand
GGATGATGTGGGCATCATCCCCTACAAAGATAAAATTTTTAAGTTTCAGTGTAAAAAGCCACGGCAGGTCGTTTGACCCGCCGCGGCTTTTTATTATTTATCCTGATTTTCTTCTTTTAACATTTGCAGTTTTTCAATACACGACACGCACACCTTGCGGTTGTCAAAATCTACTGTGTTTTCATCACTGCCGCAAAAAAAGCATGACGGTTGATACTTTTTTAAAACTATCTCGTCACCCTGCATAAAAATTTCAAACTTATCAACGCCGTCGGTCATATCGAGCATTTTGCGTATTTCACTCGGAATTACTATTCTGCCCATATTGTCAAGCGTTCTTATAATTCCTGTTTCGTTCACAATAAAACCTCCTAAACTAACGACCAATCTATAGGTGTTTGACCGCTTGATATTAAAATTTCATTGGTTTTTGAAAAATGTTTGCAACCAAAAAATCCGTTATATGCCGAAAGCGGACTCGGATGCACGGTAATAAGTTTTTGATGTATGGGATTTTTTATAATTTCTGCTTTTTTACGCGCGTTTGCGCCCCAAAGCAAAAAGACCACGGGTGTGGTTTTTTTATCTATTTCTAAAATTATCCTATCGGTAAACTGCTCCCAACCTACGCCCTTATGGCTGTTGGGTGAACCTGCGCGGACGGTAAGCACTGTATTAAGCATAAGCACGCCCTGCTTTGCCCAAGCGGTAAGCTCACCGTGGGGCGGAATTTCAAAACCTATATCATCATGCAGTTCTTTATATATATTTTTAAGCGACGGAGGCGGTTCTATACCGCGCTTAACCGAAAAACACAGTCCGTGCGCCTGCCCTGCGCCGTGATATGGGTCCTGACCCAAAATTACAACCTTTGTATCTTTAAAAGATGTATATTTTAACGCGTTAAAAATATCGTGCATATCGGGGTATACGGTTTTTGTAGAATACTCCTGCTTTAAAAATTCGCGCAAATTTTTATAGTAAGGCTTTTGCCACTCATCTGCCAAAATTGCGTCCCAATCATTACCTATATTTACCATAAAACTACCCTTATATTATATCATAAACTTCAATAACACCGCTTGAATGATAAAGCGACGGTGTTATCATAACCGAATATCCCCTGCCGTTTTCGCTTGTCCACTCTATTGAACGCTTACGCGGAACGGCGCAGTTTGCAAGGAGCATCATAATAGCGCCGCCGTGCATTATAACCGCTGAATTAGTAACATCGTTCTGCATCATATCGCGCACTATCATATTAAGCGCCAAAGCCTGACGCTTTATAAAATTAGCAGTGCTCTCTCCCCCGTCGGGTGCTTCAAGGCGTCCGCTTGTCCACTCGGCATAATGCGGCATAACCTCAAGCTGTTCGGCTGTTTTACCCTCAAACTCACCGAAATCATACTCGGTAAGTTCGTCAATAATATGCGGTTCAAAACCCGGATAAATTATGTTTGCGCTTTGAGTGCAACGAAGCATAGGGCTTGAGTAAAGGCGCTCTATATCGGGGTATTCAATCATTTGGCGCATTTGTTGCAGTTCGCGCACACCTTCGGGTGAAAGGGGCAAATCCGTGCGGTTGCCGATATACATACCGGCTGTGTTTGCATCTGTAGCGCCGTGTCTTATTAAATGAATTTTAAATGTTTTCATTGTAACAACTCCGTAATAATACTGTTTGAAATAAGCATACCGCTGTCGGTAAGCGATATTCGCGTTCCGCTTGATTTAATATAGCCGACTTTTTCAAAAAGCGATACTTTTTCTTTTATATTTTGCGGTATCTCTCCGTAAATATCTGCAAGGTCAACTCCGCTTGAAAGCCTTAATCCAAGCATTAAACGCTCATCACTGTCACCGCCTGCGCCGTCTGATACGGTAGAGGGATTTTTTATAAAGGCTTGCAAATCACGCGGATAATAAAAACGCTCACCGTTTAAAAAGGAATGTGCCGCGGCACCTATTCCTAAATAATCGCGCTCTGTCCAATACTTCATATTGTGACGGCTTAAATTTTGACCTCTTGCAAAATTAGATATTTCATAATGGTTATATCCGTTTTTTGAAAGTCGGTCACACATATGCAGATACTGCTCCGCCGAAAAATCATCATCCGGCAAATTAAGTTCATCATATCTTTTTGAAAACGCCGTGTTTTGCTCGATTTTTAAAATATATGCCGATATATGCTCGACATCCAAAGAAAGCATAAAATCAATATCGCGGTTTAAAGAGTCTATACTGCTGTCGGGCAAAGCAATCATAAGGTCGGCGGATATATTTTTAAAGCCGATTTTGCGGGCATTTTTAACCGTGTGCAAAGCGTCAGCCGCTGTGTGTGTTCTGCCTAAAATTTTAAGCATTTTGTCACTGCCCGACTGCACACCCACCGACAAGCGATTTGCGCCTGCCTGCTTTGCAAAACGCAAAAATTCATCGCTTGAGGCCGGATTTACCTCTACGGTAAATTCAACATCATCGGTAACAGAAAAATTTTGTCTTATGCAATCGGCAAGTGATAAAATCTCGGTTCCTAAAAGCGACGGCGTTCCTCCGCCTATATAAATAGTATCAATGGGGCGGTCAATTTTGCCGCCCCATCTTTTAATTTCACCCTCAAGTGCGGATAAATAAGCTTTAATCCCGTCTTTGCTGTAAAAGGCAGAATAAAAGTCGCAGTAATTGCATTTTCGCTCACAAAAAGGTATGTGAATATAAAGTCCCGAAAAATCTTTAGTCAAGAATTTCACCCATGCAACTGCCGGGAACGCAAGCCGCATTTGCCTCATCAGTGTCAATGTGCATAGCAAGAGCGTATTTGTCGCTGACTCTGGCTACAACATCACCGAAAGTAAGTGCTCTGCCTTCGGTAGAAAGTTTAACGCTTACGATTTGTTTATCTTTTATACCGAATTTTTCGCCGTCTGCTACGGTCATATGTATGTGGCGTTTTGCCGCAATAACGCCTTCGGTAAGTTCTACTTCACCGCAAGGACCTACAAGTTTGCATGCACCCGAGCCTGCAACATCACCCGACTCACGAATAGGTGCTGTAACGCCGATTGTGCGAGCATCGGTCAAAGAAAGTTCTACCTGATCGGCGCTGCGGCACGGACCGAGTATAGACGCCTTAAGACTGCCTTTAGGACCTACTATTGTAACCTTTTCTTCACAAGCAAACTGACCGGGTTGCGAAAGGTCTTTTTTGTTTGTAAGTTTGTGGCCTGCGCCGAAAAGAATTTCAAGAGTAGACTCTGTTACATGAACATGACGCGCCGAAATTTCAACCAATACTTCTTTTTTCATTTTAAAGACTCCCTTTAAATATTAAGTTGATAATATTCTACCATAATATGACATATTTTGCAATACGTTATTTAACTTTCATTCTAAGCATTGAGCCGGGTTTTACCTCACGGCAGAAAGGAATTTTTATTTTCATCATAGGCTGATAAGCGCTTTCGATTTGCTTTCCGTCTTGGTTATAAAGCAGAGTTGTATCAACACCAAACGGTATACTGCCGGCTTCAAGACAGTCAAGCTCCGTTCCGCTTAAAAACTTATTTTTAAGCGTTGCCGTAATACATCCGTCTTCATAACCGTCTACCACGGCGGCTAAAGCATAATCGCGTATATAACCCGCGTCTTTATAAGTCTGGGCATTTTCGGGTTTGCCCAAATAAAATCCGGTAGAGTAGGTGCGGTGGCTGATTTTGTTAAGCTCTTCACTTACCCACTGCGGTAACACCCAATCACCCTTTGAATCTTTAAGGCTGTCAATAGCACCGCGGTAAGCGTTTGCCGTAACCGCAACATAGTATTCCGTTTTTGCCCTACCCTCTATTTTTATGCTTGAAACACCCGCTTCAAGCATTTTATCAAGATAAGGCGCCATACACATATCGTTAGCATTTAATATGTATGTTCCCTTATTGGTTTCGGTGATATCAAAATACTGACCGTCGCGTTTTTGCTCCATAAGGCTGTAACTCCAACGGCACGGTTGCGCGCAGTCGCCTCGATTGGCGTCACGGCCCGTCATATAACTTGAAAGCAGACATCTTGCAGAAAATGACACACACATAGCGCCGTGAGCAAAAGCCTCAATTTCTAAATCTTTGGGTGTGTTTGCCCTTATTTTTGCAATTTCTTCAAGAGATAATTCACGCGCAAGCACCACACGCTTTGCGCCCATATTATAAAACGCATTTGCCGTAGCGCTGTTTACTATACCCGACTGCACCGAAATATGCAGTTCGCAATCGGGAGCATACTGTTTTACCATACCAATGGTGCCGAGGTCTGACGCAATGACCGCGTCAACGCCTACTTCATTAAGATAACTTAAAAATTCGGGCAAACGGGCAATTTCATCCTCATGCGGAATTGTGTTGCAGGTTACATGCACCTTAACCCCGTGCGAGTGGGCATATTCAACACCCGATTTTAAATCTTCGCGGTTAAAGTTTGCCGATGCGGTGCGCATACCAAACTCTTCACCTGCAATATACACAGCGTCTGCCCCGAAATTAACGGCAGTTTTAAGCCGTATTAAATCGCCTGCGGGGCAAAGCAATTCTAAAGCGCCGTTATGTTTATTCGAAATACTCATATACCCAATTATCACCCTGTTGAAGTTTTGC
This sequence comes from Acutalibacteraceae bacterium, assembly GCA_036308405.1. GTDB lineage: Bacteria > Bacillota > Clostridia > Oscillospirales > Acutalibacteraceae > UBA737. The sequence continues at coordinate 4,560 of JAXJVR010000093.1, read as the reverse complement.
TATGGTTGCGTTTTGTTCCGCCATAGTTTTGTGGAAATAGAATTTACCGTCTTTATCGGTAACAAAATAATAATAGTCGCTGTTTTCGGTGGGATAAAGCGCCGCATTTACAGCGTCTAATCCCGGTGAACACAAAGGACCTGGCGGCAAACCTTTTACATTGTATGTATTATATCTGCCGTCATCATTTTTAAAAGAATCACCGTAATAACATGTAGGCGATGAACCCAAAGTGCCGAAATCTTTGCTGTTTAAGCGGTTATAAAAGACAGCGGCAACATTTTTCATCTCATCGGTATTTTGACCCGACTCCATTTGAATAATAGAAGCCATTGTCAAAATCTCATTCATAGAGTAACCGAGTTCATCGGCACGCTTATACATATCATCGGTTATTTTGGTTTCGGTCTGCTTTATAAGCCGTTCAACAACCATCTTTGCGCACTCTGCCGAATCGTAAGAATAAAAATCGTAAGTATCGGGGAACAGATAGCCTTCAAGCGAATAATATGTTTTGCCTACATTGCAGTTTTTTAGCAGTTTACTGTCAAATTCGACCTCGTTAAGCGCATAGATAAAATCTGCCTTTGAGCAAACGCCTGCCTCTTCAAGCAGAGTGCCTATACCTTTAACTGTAACCTTTTCACCGTTAACATTTTTGGTGTAATCGTTAATTCCCGTGCCTTCGGGTATAGTTACGGTAACACTTTCGGCTTTTGCGCCGTCATTCATAAGCATATCGGCAATTCCGTCATAACCTATGTCATTGCTGAAGGTATACAGACCGTATCTATACTCGCTTTCATAGCCCTTAAGTTTAGAATAAAGCCTGAAAAGCATAGGCATTTTAACGGCGCCTGTGTCTTCGAGTTTTTCGGCAATAGCCGCAGTTGACGAGCCGTATGGAATATCCATTTCACAGTTTTCGCCCCTGCCGAAACCGATTCCCACAAAATCGGCAAGACCGACTATAGCAGTAGCGGCTAAAGCTACCGACACTAAAATAATGCAAAGTATCCATATAACATTTTTCACAGCCGAACCGCCTTTTTTAGAACGGTTTTTGCGTTTTTTAGGCTTATTTTCTTCGGTTTCTTCAACATTAAAGCCTTTGCCGATTACAAAATCGTCATCATTTATATTAAAATTATTGTCCTGCATATTTTTATCCCCAATTTAATATGATACGCACCGCATTTTACGGGCAGTCTTTTTTGCAAGCTCTTCGCTTTCGCTTATTGCCTCTAAATACAAAAGCGCAAAGTCCACTGCTCCGCCTGCTCCCCAACCTGTGACTATATTGCCGTCACGCACGGCAGGTCGGTCAAGCACATGCGCGCCCACAAGTTCTTTTTCAAAGCCTGTAAAGCATACGGCATTTTTACCTTGAAGCAGACCCTTGTGACCGAGTATCGACGGCGCGGCGCAAATAGCGCCGATTATTTTGTTGTTTTCGGCGGCATAATCTATAAGTTCGCTGACCTTTTCATCTTTTTCAAGATTAACGGTTCCGGGCATACCGCCGGGCAAAATTATACCGTCAAGGTCATATAAGTTAACCTTATCGCAGGTTATATCGCAATTAATCGATATTTCATGCGAGCCGATTACGGTTGTGCCCGTAACGCCTACGGTCTTAACGGCAACGCCTGCACGGCGCAACACATCAACCGGTGTAAGCGCCTCAAGTTCTTCAAAACCGTCAGCAAAAAATACATATACCATTTTTCATCATCCTTTAAGCACTTTAAGTGTTTCATTTAAAATGTCGTTTGAAATATCCTCTATACTGCGGGGTTCGCCGTCTTTAGCGCAGGGTATAACGGTCCAACCTGAATAATCAGCCGTAAACATAGCGGCCTTACGGCATTTTGCCAAATATTCGGTGTCACTTTCGTGAATATCTTTTTTTGCTTCATTGCCGTTATATCTTCCCGAAAGCAGTTTTTGCGAAACCTCAACCGGCATATCAAGAAAAATAACCTTGTCGGGTTTGGGAATACCTACTTTGTTGTATTCAAGGTCATAGAGCCAGTCTATAAAACTCTGCCAACCGCTTTCACACATTTTAGAGGTTTGGTGAACCGCGTTTGAGGTGGTATATCTGCCCGAAATTATAACTCCGTCTTGATTGTAATATTCACCCCAAGAGGTTTTGTATGAAGCAAATCTGTCTACGGCATAAAACAGCGACGCCGTATAGGCATTTACATCATCGGGTTTTTTGCCGAATTCACCGTTTAAATACATTTTAACAAGCGCGCTTGAGTCACTTTCATAATCAGGAAACGACACGGTTTTGCTGTTTATCCCGTTTTCAAGCAATTTTTTAGGCAAAAGTTCAAGTTGGGTTGACTTTCCGCTGCCGTCAAGACCCTCAATTACAATAAGTTTACCCATTGTTTTTCATATCCTCATAAAACTTTTTAACCTCTTTTGCCTTACCGCAACTCATTTTACCTTCGGGACACGGACCGTTAAGACAAGGAGGACCCGCCTTTTTAAACAACTGCGGCGCTACCTCGCTTACTAAAGCAAGCATCTGATTTGCTACCGAGCGAATTTCCCACTGGGCGCGATTGCAGCAGCGGTGGCGGAAGAAATTATGAAGTGAGCGCGCATTCATTGTAACAACCATTTTGGTTTCGCAGGCATTAGGCAAAACAAAGCGTGCGTCTTCAATGGCTTTTTTAGAAGCAAGTCGCGCGGCTGTTTTTTCATCTTTGCCCTCTGCAATAAAAGCCTTTTTATGTTTTTCGGTTAATGTTTCGGCAATTTTGTCATAAGACTCTTGTGCTAAACGCATTGACTCTTTATATATTTCTAAAGTTTCGGGGTCAGCAGCAATTTCAGGCGGAGTTACAAATTCAAATTCGCCCTCTTTTACATAGCGCTGACTCTTAACCGAGTATGATGCCATTCTGTGACGGGTCATCTGCGCCAAAAAAGCGCGCGACACACCCTCGATACCGAAAGTAAAAGACGCGTGTTCGATAGGACTTTCATGACCTATTTCGGAAAGCATTTCAACAAAATCGGCGGCTTTTTCATCGGTAAGTCCGTTATATAAATTGCCGATATCCGATGAACTGTAGCAAAGCTTTGCGGCAGAAGCTACCGTTTTTTCGGGATTTGGCGTAAAAGCAAGCAATGTAACTGTAGGCATAAACAACATCTCCTGACAAATAATACTTATAGTTGATGTAATTATACCATAAACGAGTGTTAATAGCAAATTATTTTTAAATTTAAAAATTTTCAAGAAAAATGTAAAAAAATTTTAAAAAAAGTCTTTTTATGTTGAGTTAAATATGTTATAATGCATTTGAAAATCAAATATTTTGCGGAGGGAATTTTTCGTATGTCAAGTATCGACTTTAAACACACACCCTACGGTGACCTTGCAATCATCAGTATGCGTGGCTGTGAAGACATTTCTTCACAAGTAGACTTTTATCTTAAGCAGTGGCGCGGTATCGAAGAAGACAAATCTTTTGTTATAGATGCCAACTGTCCCCGTTTCGGCACGGGTGAAGCAAAGGCTGTGCTTCATCACTCGGCGCGCGGTCTTGATGCTTTTATTATCTGTGATTGCTTTAACTACAGCGTTACATACAAAATGTATGGACAAACTGTTCCTATGAGTCCCGATGACCATTTTCAAGATTTGAAGCGTATTATTGCAGCTTTCGGCGGTAAAGCACGCAGAATTTCGGTTATTATGCCTATGCTTTACGAAGGCAGACAGCACCGCCGCACCGCGCGCGAATCTATGGACTGCGCAATGGCTTTGCAGGAATTGGTTTCTATGGGTGTTAAAAACATAATAACTTTTGACGCTCATGACCCGCGCGTTAACAATGCAATTCCGCTTGACGGCTTTGATAATGTTCAAGCCGCTTACCAAATGATTAAAGCATTGCTTCGCAATGTGCCCGATGTTAAACTTGACCGTGAGCATACTATGATTGTATCGCCCGATGAAGGCGGTATGAGCAGATGTATCTATTACTCATCTGTTTTGGGTCTTGACCTTGGTATGTTCTACAAGCGCCGTAATTATTCAATAGTTGTAAACGGCAAAAACCCGATTGAAGCACACGAATTTTTGGGCAATGACATAACAGGAAAAGATTTAATACTCGTTGATGATATGATATCAAGCGGTGAGTCAATGCTTGACATTGCCTCAAAGCTTAAAGAAAGAGGCGCAGGCAGAATATTTGTATTCTCTACCTTCGGACTTTTTGTTGAAGGCCTTGAAAAATTTGACGAATACCATAAAAACGGAGTTATAGATAAAGTATTCACAACAAACCTTATTTATCAAACACCCGAACTTCTCTCACGTGATTGGTACTGCAGTGTTAATATGTCAAAATACATTGCACTTTTGGTTGATACACTTAACAACGATAATTCAATAAGCAAACTGCTTGACCCTGCAGATAAAATTAAAGCCGTTGTGGCAAAATACGAAGCAGGCGGCAAAATTTAAAAACCGAATATTTTAAAACCCCGACTTAAGTCGGGGTTTGTTTTTTTATTTTATAAAATTTG
>JAXJVR010000092.1:0-4615 GCA_036308405.1 Acutalibacteraceae bacterium | reverse complement strand
TTTGCTTTTTCTTCATCTTTAAGGTCACGGCTCGAAAGTCCGATGTCGCAGCTGCCGCTTTCTACAGCCTGAATACCTGCGCTTGAACCTGTCGGGTTGTATGTAACTTTAACCTGGTCGTTTTCTTCGGTGTAAGCTTCTTTTAAATACTCAATCACCTTTTCCATAGAGGTTGAACCGTCGGTTGCTACCGTGCCGGTCAAAACCGTGTCTTGTGTGTCCTGTTTGCTGACTGTGTCATCACTTCCGCAGCCTACAAGAACCGCCGCGAGCATACATACGCTCATTAAAATACTGATTAACTTTTTCATTTCTTCTGTCTCCTTTAAAATTTTCACTCTTCTCTTGAGCACACCGACAGTTTACCACCCGGCGTGTTAACTCTAAAAGAGACTTTAAGTTAACTGTATGTTAAATAATAAAATTTTTATTTGATAAAAGTTAAAAGTATTGGCGTTCGCTGTGCCGGTTTTACCGTTTTTATGATTCCTCGTGACGCGGTCACTCGGAATGACATTTGTTTAGGTAGCTTTAATAAGTCATTACGAGTGGGCATTACACCTCATCCACCGCAAATGCGGTCCCCTTCTCCTCAAGGCGAAGGCTACACCAAGGCAATCTCATTTTACGGTGGGAGCCGAGCCCCCACCCTACAATGATTAAACTTTATGGTTTGGCTGTAGGGTGCGATGCCTACATCGCACCGTGAGGTTTAATCAATTCGTTGGGCTTTGCGGGATGATGTTGGCATCATCCCCTACAAAGATATATAATTAAATTTTATCACAACGGTATTTAAACATACAAACAACTCCCAAACGCTGTTCGTTTGGGAGTTGTTGTAAATCATTTAATTATTCTGCTTTTAATTACTCTAAAATATAAATTTCTACATTGCGTCTGCCGAATGCGGTGCAGGCGGCTTTGCTTGACATAAACAAGTCTACATTGTTAGGTCTTGATTTTGTAAATGAACCTGTATCGGCGGCAACTGCATAGCCGTAAATATATGCGCCGTCGCTCGATTTTATATACATCTTTGTGCCGTAGGGTATAACATTGGGGTTTACCGCAATATAACCCGGTTGCGGTGCAACACCGGTTGCGCACTTGTTACCGGTATAGGTGTAAGCTGTCGCCTGAACGGTTATCTGCTTTTTATAGTTTACGGGGTTACCGTTAGCGTCAAGCTCGATAGTAAATGGCGCTTTAAGGGTAGAAATTGTTTTAATATTCTCGGCTGTTGTAACAGCGGTTGTTCTCTTTTTGGTGCCGATTGTTTCGGTGCCGTTTACGGGCGTGCTTAAGGTGACTGTGCTGTCAACAACTGTTTCAACCGTAACGCCGTTTACAACCTTTGATGTAAAGTTAACCTGCTGTTCGCCGTCAACACCTGCTTTGACGGTCTTTGTGCCTTCATCCATAGTTTTGGAATAAACGGTCTTTACCGTGCAAGGTATTGCTTCGGTGTAACTGCCCGTTACATAATCAATATTTGTGTAATCAATATACGCGGTGTCGGTGATTACCGTATCAAGCGAAGGCTCTACCATATCGTAAGCGTCTACGTTGTAACCGGCTTCGCTTAAAATCTCACCAACGGTTTTTTGTGTGGTTCTTACCTCTTTGGTTTCATCACCCGATGTGATATACACGGGGAAAGTAAATGCTAAATCAATGTTTGTTCTTTTGCCTTTAGCGCTGACACTTAAAACTTTATATCTGTCAGACGAAAAACCTGCTACCTTTACTGCGCTTTCTATATCGGCAGAAAGCGAATAAACGCGGTTTGTTGTTTCACCGTCGGTTACGGCAAAAACATTTAATGACTTAAATGATAATGTTGCTGTGCAAATTACGGCAATTAAAAGCAAAGATACAAGCGGTAAGCGCTTTTGCAAATTGCTTGCAAAATTGTTAGTTCCGCTTTTTTTAAATCTAAGCATCTAACGACTCCTTTTTTCGTAATGTCATAATCTATATATATGATGTGACAAAACGGTTTTTTTAACCAACGGACGATATTATACTCTGTTTTTTTAACTATGTCAAACACAATTAAAGGCTTGTTTTTGTGCAATTTGACGAAAAAAGGGCAAAATTAAAAAGGTTACAAAGTTGTAACCTTTTGTTTCGTCGGTGTTAACTGTCAATTTATGTCAAAATGATTGTCAAACCCCACAAATTTCAATTTCAGGCATTTCAGAGGTTATTTACGGCAGTTTTTAATGCGATTTTTTGTAATTTCAGGGCATTTTTACGGCTTTGGTGGGGAATGGACGGTAAATAGTGAAAAATTTAATATTGGTCGGCGTTGCTGACACAATAATTATTTTTAAAAAAGTTATGGGGACGGAATTTTCCGTCCTCATAACAAATGTAAACTTAAAATTTCATCAATAACCGAAATGGTTGCCTGTGTTAAAGGCTTCGGTTGCGGGTGTTACGATGTCGCGTCTGCCGTCTTGTTGGTATACACGAACATACTCAATGTCAAATGTTGTCTTATCGGTAGAACCTGCCGTAGGCGTAGAAGTTTGTCTGTCTTTTTTAAACAAATCGGTAAAGTTGTTGCCACTTACAGATGTATAAAAAGCATTGTCAAGCAACATATAAGCATACTGATTCCAAACAGCACATTCTTCAGCCATACCGCTGTTGCGAATCGGGTCGCTGATACCGCTGCCGTGGCTTGTGTTTTGGTTAATTTCAAAAATCAATTCACCGTCTGAATCTGACATTGTGCCGTCGTTGTTAAAATCAACATAAACCTTTAAATTATAGGTTTTTGCATTTTCATTAACATTCCAAACAAAACCGTATGTAAAGTAATCCTGAATAGTTGGATTTCCGCTTAAAACTCCGCTTCGGTTTGCCGTTGCTACGCTGAATGTTGCGCCGTCTCTGCCGTTTGGATACTTTGTTACAGTTCCGCTATAACTATTCGACTGATTATATCTGTGTATATAATCGGTTGAACTGCTTGAAGTATTACCGAAAGCAGTCGGTGAAGTGCTGTTTTTAGTTGATTTTCCTGTAGTCCAGTCAGGAATCCAAAGCGAACCGTCTTTAGCAATGCCCTGATTATAAATCTTATGAACGGTAAGAACCATATAATCTAAATATACAGTGCTTCCGATTTTGCTTTGACTTTGCATAAACTCGACAATATCAAATTCAAGATAAGCTTTAGGCATTTGATACTTATAAGTATTAAGATTAGTCGGGTTCATCACTTGCGAGCCGTCCCATTTTTCGTTAAACTTATAAACCTTGTTATAAAGAGTGCGGTTTATATGCGGATTTTGATTTGCAGTTGAACCGTTTAAGAACCACCAAGCCGGAAAGGCGTGACCGTCAGACGGCAAAGAAGCACGCATTTCGGCATAGCCCTGCTTAAAGAGCATTGATTTTCGTGTTGTGATTTGACCGGCGTCAATATATTTATCACTCGAAGTAACAGTATTCCTTTCAAAATCGGGGTGTGTTCCCGTAGGCAAATCAACGCCGATATAACCGTTTAACTCAGCGTTTCTTCCGTCAAAGCTTGTGCTGCTGACAATAGCGGTGTTATAACCGCGCTTTATACTTAACTTACCGTCGGTGTCGACTACCCAAAGGTCTTTAAGTGAGTCAACAGTAGCATTTTCAAGGCTCTTATACCTTTCGCCGCCAGTTTCCTCATTTTTATATTGGTAGTAAGTCCAAGTATCTGCGGAATAAGTTGTATCTTCATCGGTGGCATTTTCAAACTCATCACCCCAAGCGTAGTAGTAGGTCGTGCCGTTTACTTTTTTAGAGGCAAGATATTGCTCAGTGCCGTCTGAAGCAAGGTTTACGGCATCTGTTTTTGAAGTGTTTGCAGTAGCATCTAATATTGAACCTTCGAGAAGAGTTTTTGTTTCGCGGATTAAAATTGTCGGATTATAATTATTTATAAATTCGTTAACAGCATATTCAACAGCCGTAAAAGAACCGCCTGTTACGGTAAGAACATTTTTGGTTGCGTTATAATCAATACTGTAGTTCATATAATTGGTGTTTGTGGGTGTTTCCTTTACGATTACAACAGCGTTATCTTGATTATTGTAATTTTCTTTGTCACCGACATTTTCGGCTGTAACCGCCTTGCCTGCAACCTTAACAAAATCAACCGAAGGATAGAGTGACTCAAGATAAAGCTCCATACGGCGAGCCATATCATAAGTATCGTTTTCGGCATAATAAATTTTTACCTTGCCAACCTCTGCATTGCGCCAAAAACCGTCTTTTGCTACCGTATCATCGCCGACCATTTCACGACGGATAATAACAAGGTCATTCAGGTCAACTTTGCCGTCGTTGTTAACATCGCCGTAGATATTTGCGTAATCTGTTTTGCCGAGCAAGTTATTGCGAAGCGCTGTTAAGTCGCTTACCGTGTAATAATCGGTTACAGCTCCGTCACCGTCAACATCCGCTATAGTGCGTGCTTTAGCAAACTGCATATCGCGATAAACACCGTCAGGCCCTTTATACCATTTGGCAGTTTCAATATTGGTGCCGTCATAAAGCTCGCCTTCAGGCTCGCCGTTAATTACAGCTCCGTTTTCATCATAATATGTAGCTTTACCGT
>JAXJVR010000091.1:0-10876 GCA_036308405.1 Acutalibacteraceae bacterium | reverse complement strand
GTATAAGGTGATGCTGTGATATAAAGTATTGCCATAGGTTCTATGCGCATAAAAAACATATCGTCAAGCATTTTAAGCGCTTCTGAAATATTGCCCGCAAATATCTGCCTGACATACTCGTAAACCGATGCATCAACCGATTTTACCGCAACAGACTCTACCGTTTCTTTGGTTATCTCGCCCGAACCTACAAATGCGCAAAGTTTGTCAAGTTCGTTTCTTAATGTGCTTAAATCACTGCCCGAAACTTCAATTAAATATCTTGCGGCTATCTCGCCGAATTTGCAACCGCGTTTAGAGGCACCGTCAGACAGCATTTTAACAAGCGAATTGAGGCTTCGGTGATTTATTTCGGCACATTTGCCGCCGGCTTTGTTTACGGCGTTAATCAGTTTTTTCTCTTTTGCGCCTTTTTTTGCATCAAACTCTATTGCATCAAAATTGATTATTAAAACACAGGTGTCGTTTGCGTTTGATATAAGGGCGCACAATTTTTCAAAATCACTTTTTTCGGCGTTGTTAAAATCATAATCGGACAGCACAACGCTTTTTTTATCCGCCATCATCGGAAACTGATTTACAGCGTCAAAGACCTCCTGCAAATCGACATTTGACTCAAACTTTTGAAGGTTAAAAAACGGGTCGCCGCCATACGCCTTTTTTGACAATGCATCTTTGTAATAACTTTTAAGATACGCATCATCACCGAAAATGAGATATACCGGCGCAAAATCTTTTGCGTTTATATCTTTTTTTAAGGCGTCTTCATAAACGAACGACATTTTTAAACACTTCTTTTCTTTTTTAAATCATAAATATACATATAGGCGATAATCAGCGCAATAAGCACTAATGAAAAAACAATAAAGCTTTTTGGCAACACCGCAACCGTAACAGGCAGGTCAGCCATTTTGTTAACGATAAAAATTATAAACCGCGCCGAATAATTTGCAACCGAAAACAGCGGATAACTTAAAATGTTCAATACGGGAATTACCGACAACAGCATTGCCGCAACATTACAAATTAACGCAAGCATTACGGGGTATGTTACAAGCAGATTGGTGAGGGGCGCTACAACCGAAATAAAGCCGAATATTTTTACGGTAATAGGCAAAGTAAAAATCATAGCAAAAACCGAACAAAAAACTATATTGAGTAAAATTTCAACCGCTTTTGAAGATATTTTAAGTTTTTGTTTTACAAGCGAGGTATAAAACGGCACCGCCCAAATAATAGCAAGCGTTGACATTACCGAAAGCAAAAACGAAACATTAACAACCGCAAACGGTGCCGATATAAGCACACCGACAACAGCGGTGCAAAGCGAACTTAAAGAATCGTTCTCTCGGCTGAACAACGGCGCTAAAGCCATTATAACAAACATAACCCCTGCCCTTGTGACCGACATTGTAAAACCGCACACGCCCGATATTAAAATCACAAAAGCCAGCGACAACGCACTGCGAACATATTTATTATAAAAAAGTTTGTCAAGCAGCAGAAAAACGCTCGATAAAATTATCGACAGATGCATACCCGACACCACAATTATGTGGCTGATACCGGTGGTTTTTACATTGTTTAAAAACTTATCGCTTAACTGTGATTTATCGCCTATAGTAAGGGCAATCAAAAATCCCACAGTGTTTTTATCAAATACCGAATTTGATTTTGCAGTCACATACTCACAGATATTTGCACAGAATTTATAAAATTTATTGGTTTTGCCTGTGCTTTTTGCACTTAACACCGAACCGCTTGCATAGACCGAATTGCCGTAATCATAAAGCCTATATTCATCTGCTGATTTTATTGCGGTTACTCTTATAACAGCATTTATTATATCACCAGAAGATACATCGGTTTTATCATAATCAAACAGCACATATTTTGAACCTTTAGGCAAATCGCCGCCCTTTAGTGCTTTTGCGGTAAATCGGTTAAATTTGTCACTCTTTATAGGTTCTTCAAGCACAATAAATTCACTTTTTACCTTTGCACCGTCCGATATTTTAATCTTTTCAATTTTTTGATACTCGCCGAACAAGCTTATACCGAAAATTAAAACGGCTATAAATACCGAAAAATATTCAAACTTATACTTTGTTGCAACAAAAAGTATTAAAACCGCCGCTAATGCTAAAAATACAAACGCGGTTTTAAAAAAATACAATGAAATTACGGCAGTTAAAGCCGATGTCACAGCCGCAAAAAACATAGGCCTTTTTAAAATGTTCATACGCTTTACTTTTTTTGTTTACTGTTCCACTGCGAAACATCTTTAAGTTCTTCGCTTAAAGCCACATAGCTTTTGTGGCGTGATTTTTCTATTTTACCGCAATTCATGGCGTCTAACACCGCACAGCCCTTTTCGTTTATATGCGAGCATGAAGTAAACTTACATTTTCCGATATACTCTGAAAATTCAGGAAAGCAGTCTGCAAGTGATATTTTAAAATTATATAAATCATCATCGTTTTCTACCGATGAAAATCCCGGTGTATCAACAACAAAACCGTTACCTGCCGAAAAAAGCTCGGTGTGCCTTGTTGTGTGTCTGCCACGGCCTAATTTTTCGCTAACCTCACCGGTTTTTAACTCAAGTTCTGAAAACATTGCGTTTAAAATACTTGATTTGCCTACGCCCGAATTGCCCGAAAACGCGCAAACGCAACCGTCAATTTCTGCTTTTAACTGCTCTAATCCCAAATTATCTTTTGCCGAAACCACAAATGTTTTAAATCCTGCGTTGGTGTAAATTCTATAAAACTGTTCAAAACTGCCCATATCGGCTTTATTAAAAACAATTACAGGTTCAATACCGTTATATACAGCAAGCGCGGTAAGGCGGTCAATCATAACAGTATCGGGCGACGGCGTTGCATAAGCCGAAACAATAAACAGTTTGTCTATATTGGCAACAAGAGGTCGTTTTAAAATATTTTTACGCGGTAAAACGCTCTCTATTACGCCGTGTGTATTATCGGTGCAGGTAAACTCTACCGTATCACCTACAACAGGGGAAATCCCCGTTTTACGGAAATTTCCCCTTGCTTTACATTCGTATACCGCGCTGTCGCAACTTACATAGTAAAAGCCGGAAATTGCTTTAATTAGTATACCTGTCATATTTTTATTCGCCGTCGTTACCGTTGTTTTCGCTTGAAGTTGAGCTGCTATTAGACGAATTTGGACCTTGCGTCGCAGAAACATATTTTTTGTAATCTGTGCTTCTGCTTACTTCGCTTGTTTTGTTATTCGAAGCGTCAACTTTTACGGTAGCATATGTGTAGTATGTCTTTTTAGCATCATTGCCGAAACGAACTTTAACCGTATAGTTATATTCTTTAGAAGTTCCGGTTGTTTCTTTGAAAGTATAGGTGCTCTTTTCGCCAAAGTCAATCAAACCGCTTTCTTCAACCATTTGACCGTCAGCCCAAATTGAAACATAACCGTTTGACTCATATTTTGTGAAATCATTTCTAATTTCAACGGTAGGCGTAAAGCTATAGTTAACCACACCCGAGCTTACATAAATCTTTATGGTAGTGCCTTCGGGAACCTGTGCTGTAGAATTAGCATCCGGGTCTTGAGCTACAACATAACCTTTTTCAAAGAATTTATCCTTTGATGTAAGGTCGCGAGTTTCTACTGCAACCACAAGTCCTAACTTTTCAATATCTGATTTTGCCTTTTCTTCGGTAAGACCGACAACATTGGGTATATCAAGCATTTTTGTTGCTTTGCCGGTGCTTACAAATATAGTAACCTCCGAACCTTCGGCAACAACCGTAGTTCTTGCGGGTTCTGTCTTTATAACAAGTCCTGCCTCTACCTCATCGTCGGCAATTTCTTTTACAACGGTAGTAAAGCCTTTAGACTTAAGTTCAGAAACAGCATAAGTCTCATTTTTGCCGTAAACATCGGGAACTTTCACATTGGTCTTACCAGTGCTTATATAAAGGGTTATTTTAGCGCCTTTTTTAAGCTTTTTGCCGGCAGACTGCGACTGGTCGCAGATAATACCTACATCGTATTCATCACTTGCGGCGTTTTCCCACTCAATTTCAAAAGACTGATAATACTCGTTTTCTTTTACTTCTTCAATGGTCATGCCCACAAATTCGGGGCATTCTATCTCTTTACCTGTGCTTTTAAACAGTTTCGGCACAAAAATGATAGCCAATACAATTATTGCTATAACAAGCGCCGTTGCAATACCTGCAAGTATCGGTATCATATTATTTTTTTCTTTAACTTCTTCGGTATCGTCATCATTTTCTTCGGTTACTGCCGAAGCGGGTGTAGACGACATCAAGGTATCAACAAATTTTGTCGGGGCATTATCAACAAAATAAGAATAATCAAATGTTGAGTCAGGGTCTTTTTTAAACTGCTCTAAATCGCAAAGCATTTCGGAAGCCGATTGATAACGGCGTTCGGGAGTTTTTTGCATTGCGTGCATAGTAATCTGCTCAAGGCCAAGCGGTATCGAAGGATTAATCTCGGTAGGCAGTTTTGGGTCGCGCTGAAGTTGCATTATAGCAACCGAAACCGCGCTTTCAGACTCAAACGGAAGTTGACCGGTAAGCATTTCATAAAGCATAACACCTACCGAATAAATATCCGATTTTTCATCCGTTTTTTCGCCCATAGCCTGTTCGGGACTTATATAATGAACCGAGCCTATGGCTTTGTCGGTTATGGTGCGCTGTTCGTTACGCGCAAAACGGGCTATACCAAAATCGGCAACCTTAATTGTGCCGTCGGCAAGCACCATAATATTCTGCGGTTTAACATCACGGTGAACAATACCCTTATCGTGCGCGTGTTGCAAACCTTTTAAAATTTGAATTGTAAAATACACAGCGTCTTTCCACCTAAGACTGCCCTGTCGTTCAATAAATTCCTTAAGTGTAATACCGTCTATGTATTCCATAACTATATACTGAATAAGGTCGCCGAAACTTACATCGTAAACCTTAACAATATTAGGGTGCGAAAGCACCGCGATTGCTTTAGATTCATTTTTAAACCTACGGGTAAATTCTTCATTAGAAGCAAACTCTTCTTTAAGAATTTTTATAGCGACGGTGCGGTTTTCAACATTATCGTGCGCTTTATAAACAACGGCCATACCGCCTACGCCGATAATTTCCTGAATTTCATAGCGCCCATCTAAACGCTTACCTACATATTTATCCATATATACTGCAATCCTTTCTGTCAATATGATACAACGGCTACGGTTATATTATCTTTTCCGCCGCCTTGATTTGCTTTTTCAATAAGCAAATCGGTTACCGTATCTATATTATTGTTTTTTACAATATTAAAGATTTCTTCTTCGGGGACATAATTACTCATACCGTCGGTGCAAAGCAAAATTTTACTGTTTTTGTTAAAATCGACAGTGTAACTGTCGGTCAAAACATCTGCCTCGACACCGAGCGCCCTTGTAATTACATTTTTTTCGGGATGAACCTTCGCTTGTTCGGGTGAAAGCTTACCGCTTTCTACAAGTGACTGCACTACAGAATGGTCACGGGTAATTTGATTAAGCTTATCGTCTGTTAAATATGCTCGGCTGTCGCCGACATTACAAATCAATGCCCGATTTTCGCACACTACAGCCATAACAACCGTTGTGCCCATACCGCTTAATCGTTCATCCTTACAAGATAAATCGTATATTTCAATATTTGCCGATATAACGGCATTATTCATAAGCTTTATAATTTCTTCCGAGTCCATAGACGGTGAATACGAATTTATCATATACTGTGATATTACATCGACTGCGGTTTTGCTCGCAACATCACCGGCAACTGCGCCGCCCATACCGTCACACACAATGGCAAGCGCCGAACCGTCTGACAATGTGTTAATGTAAAACGCGTCTTGATTTATATCGCGCACTTTGCCTACATCGGTTTTAGCAAATATTTGCACCGTCTATCTCCTCCTTTGTTTTCTTTTTAAGTTGTCCGCATGACGCGTTTATATCAGCGCCGAGCGTTCTTCTTATTGTTGCGGTAATTCCGTAACTTTCGAGTTTTTTCTGAAAAGCGATTATTGCCTTTCTGTCAGGCTTTTTAAATGTATTTTCTTTTACGGGATTTGCCGGTATTAAATTAACATGACACATTATGCCTTTTAATCTGGCGGCAAGTTCTTTGGCATTTTCGTCGCTGTCGTTGACGCCCTCAATCAAGGCATACTCAAATGAAATACGCCGAGTTGTCACTTTTTGGTATTCGCGGCAAGCGGCAAGCAAAGCGTCTATATTCCACTTTTTATTTACCGGCATTGTGCTGCTTCGTATTTCATCATTAGGCGCGTGAAGTGAAATTGACAGTGTAATCGGCATATTGTATTCGGCAAGTTTTTTAATGCCGGTAACAACACCGGATGTTGAAAGCGAAATATGGCGTAAACCTATGTTTAAACCGTTATCATCACTTACAAGTTTTAAAAACTTAACACTGTTATCAAAATTATCAAGCGGTTCGCCCATACCCATCATAACAATGTTTGAAACGCGTATATTGTTATCACGCTGCGCATAGGTTATTTGAGCCAACATTTCCGATGCGGTTAAATTTCGGGTAAGACCGTATATGCCCGAAGCGCAAAATTTGCACCCCATACGGCAACCTACCTGTGTTGAAATACAAACGGTATAACCGTGTTCATATTTCATAAGCACCGATTCAATAAGCTCACCATCAAAAAGCTCGTAAACATATTTTACCGTTCCGTCAATTTTTGAAACATATCTGCGCAATGCTTTAACCGTGGCAATATAACTTATGTCTTCAAGCTTTTGCCTTAAATTAAGCGGAATATTTGTCATTTCATCAAATGACTCAACGCCCGATTGCAACCATTTAAAAATCTGTAATGCTCTGAACTTCGGTTGACCTAAATCGCTTAAAAGTTCACCCAAAGCATCTAAACTCATTGATCTGATATCAAGTTTATCAGTGATATAATCACCTGCTTTTTTGCAATAATGCACAATAAAATCCGTCTGTGCCGTCGGTTTGCGGCATAAATGTATGTTGGTATTTTAACTCATAACAAGGGTGTTTGTCAAGAAAACCCTGTATTACGCCCTCGTTCTCACATTTTCTGAGTGTGCAAGTAGAGTATAAAATGCGTCCGCCGTCCTTTAAATACATAACGGCATTTTCTAAAA
Organism: Acutalibacteraceae bacterium; assembly: GCA_036308405.1. GTDB lineage: Bacteria > Bacillota > Clostridia > Oscillospirales > Acutalibacteraceae > UBA737. The sequence continues at coordinate 3,672 of JAXJVR010000091.1, read as the reverse complement.
TTTGACTTTGAACAGCCGTTATATCGGCATATTCATCTGTATTTTTATATTTAATTTCGGGTTTTCTGCGAATAACACCGAGTCCCGAACACGGAGCATCGCAAAGAACTGCGTCAAAAAGTCCTAAATTTTCATTGTAAACTGATGCATCGTTAAGCTGTGGCTTTATAATATCTATACCAAGCCTTTTAGCGCCCTTGCTTATCAATTTGATTTTATGCTCGTATATATCGCAGGCAATAATCTCACCCTTGTTTTCCATATACTGCGCCATTGTAAAGGTTTTTCCGCCAGGCGCTGCACACAAATCAAGCACACGCTCGCTCTTATGAGGCGAAAGTATTTTAACAGCCGTTTGCGATGCAATATCCTGTATATGAAAAAGGCCTTTAAGATAGCACCTATTTTTTGAAACGTCTATTCCGCCTATAATTTCAAGCGAATTTTCAAGCGGAGTTTTTTGAGCCCTTACACCGCATTCCGCCAAATTTAAAATCAAATCGTCGGGGCTGATTTTAATTGTATTTACACGAACCGTAACCGGCGGTGTTAAAAGCGTATGTTCAAAATACTTTTTTGCATTTTCAATGCCGTAATCATCAACAATACTTTTAACTATCCACTCAGGACAAGAGTATCTTATTTCTAATGATTTAATATCATCACCCTGCGGCAGTTCGGTTTTCTCACGCAAAATACTGCGCAATACGCCGTTTACAAACCCCGCAAGATATTTTTCTTTAGAGCTTTTTATAATTTTAACAGCTTCGTTTACTGCCGCGCTTTCGGGAATTTTATCCATAAACATTATTTGATAAATCGCCACGCGCAGAGTTTGAAGTGCAAAGGGCGAAAGCTTTTTAATAGGTGTTTTAATGTGTTTTGAGATTATATAATCAAGTGTAATTGCACGGTCTAAAACGCCGTAAAAAAGCGCTGTCGCAAATTGTTTTTCATTTGCGGATAATTCATTTTCGGCAAGTGTTTTATTAAGCGTTATATTTGAATATGCGCCGTTTTCAAAAACTTGACACAATGCTTTTACTGCAGTTTTTCTTGAGTTTGCCATCACTCTGCTACCGTTCCACAGGCAATTTTGTTGCCGTTAAGCATAACCTTTGCGCTCATAACTTTTGAACCTTCGGGTTGCACGGTAACAAGCTCTACACTGCCGTCTTTACACGAAATCACCAAACTGCCTTCCGATTTAATAACAACACCGCACTCGCTTGATTTAAGATTTGAAACCTCGGCTTTTATAACTTTAAGCCGCTTACCGTTTATAAAGCAAAACGCGCACGGCCAAGAATAAAATCCGCGCACCGCATCGCATATTTCTTTTGCGGTTTTGTTAAAATCAATGTGCGCCATTTCTTTTTTTATAATCGGCGCATAAGTAGCCTTTGCCTCATCTTGCTTTACGGGTTTTAAAAGTCCGGCTTCGGCTTTTTTAAGCGTTGATATCATAAGATTTGCCGATATATCAGCCAGACGTTCAAACAACTCTTCGGCTGTTTCATCGGCTCCTATATCGGTAACAGCCGTTTCTAAAATATCACCCGTGTCTACGCCCTCGTCCATAAGCATTGTTGTAACGCCGGTTTGCTTTTCACCGTTTATTACAGCCCACTGTATCGGCGCCGAACCGCGCAATTCAGGCAACAGCGATGCATGACCGTTAATACAGCCGAGTCGCGGTAAATCAAGAATTTCTTTTGGTAAAATTTTGCCGTATGCCACAACAACTATTGCATCGGGGTCAATCTCTTTTAATATTTCAAAAGCCGTTCCGTCACGCAAAGTATTGGGTTGATATACCGGAATATTAAATTTTTCCGCTAAAACCTTTGTTGCGGGCGCAGTTAAAATCTGCTTTCTGCCTACAGCTTTGTCGGGTTGGGCAAAAACCGCCGCAACATCATAATTTTCATCAATGAGTTTTTGAAGAGTAACAGCCGCATAATCGGGTGTCCCCATAAAAACTATTTTCATAAATTATTTTCTCCTTTGAGCCTTATCAATATAAAGTATACCGTCAAGATGGTCAATTTCATGACACAAAGCGCGCGCTTTAAGTCCTTCGCCGCTTACGGTAAAGTTTTCGCCGTATCTGTTTTGCGCACGAACCGTAACTTTCATAGGTCGTGTTACGGTTTCATAACGGTCCGGTATTGACAAGCAACCCTCGCTTCCCGTTTGGGTTTCTTCACTTTTTTCGGTTATAACCGGATGTATAAGTTCTATTAAACCGTCACCAACATCAACTATACAGTATCGGCGCAGTATGCCTACCTGCGGTGCGGCAAGTCCGACGCCTTCGGCATCATACATGGTTTCTTTCATATCATCAAGTATCTGATGCAGTTTTTCATCAAAATTAAGCTGTGTGCGACACACCTTTCTTAAAATGTCGTCTCCTAATTTTACAATATTGCGTTTTGCCATAAATATCCTCGTTCTTTAAATAATATTTTCGGGATTTATATCTACCCCGACATAAGTATCTTTTTTTAATTTTATGTCAACAGCGCCTCGTATCATATCGCGAAAACGCGCGCTGTTTTTAACCTTTATAATAATTCTGTATCTGTATTTATTATTAACTTTAGGCACGCTTGCGGGCGCAGGTCCTAAAATTATAAGTTTAATATCACCGTATTCACCGTCAACCGATTGCTTTATATTTGTAAATATTTCGCCTATGGCGTCACTTGCTGTTTTTTGGTCATAAGACTGAACATACACCATACAAATATCGCAGTAAGGCGGAAAAATCATAAGTCTACGGTTAAGTATTTCTTCATTATAAAACGCATCATAATCCTGCGTTTGAGCAAGCGAAATAATATTATTTTGCGTATCGTTTGTCTGTATAACCGCAATACCGGCATCTTCCGCTCTGCCTGCTCTGCCGACAACCTGCGTAAGAAGTGAAAATGTGCGCTCATATCCACGGTAGTCATCACTGTAAAGCGCGCGGTCTGCACCTATAACACCAACCACGGTCACCGACGGAAAGTCAAGTCCTTTAGCAACCATTTGAGTCCCGAGCATTATATCGTATTCACCGTTTGCAAATGCGGTAAGATAGGTTGAATAAGAGTCTTTTGTATATGTGCTGTCGGCGTCAAGCCGTAACACCCTTGCACTTGGAAACAGCATATTCAACTCTTTTTCAAGTTTTTGAGTGCCTGCGCCCGAAAAGTGAAAAAATTCGCCGCCGCACTCGGGGCATTTTTCGGGAACCGGCTGTGAAGCACCGCAATAATGGCACATAAGCCGCTTGTTAGCCGAATGATAGGTCATTGACACACTGCAATTATCACACGAAGCCACCCAACCGCATTCAGGGCAAGTTACATAGGTGTTATGCCCTCTGCGGTTAAGCAAAACTATCGCCTGCTTTTTATTTGAAAGCGCATTTTCAATCTGCATTGCAAGCTCACGGCTTATATCAGACGAATTGCCGTCGGCAAGTTCTTTTTTCATATCAACAACGCGCACTTCAGGCAAAACGGCATTACCGTAACGCTCTCTTAAAGTAAAAAGCTTGTATTTGCCGGAAAGAGCATTGCTGTAACTTTCTACCGACGGTGTTGCCGAGGCCAAACACAAAAGGCAGTTGTGAAAAGAGGCTCTGAACCTTGCTAAATCCCGCGTATGAAAACGAGG
>JAXJVR010000090.1:0-14824 GCA_036308405.1 Acutalibacteraceae bacterium | reverse complement strand
TTTTAATATTAAGCAACAGCACACCCGAATTAAGATATTCGTGTTTAAAAGGTCGGTTATAAAAAAACCAACTGCCATAGTAGTCAAGCACACCGGCAAGTTCAAAGTCGCCCATATCCTGCTCATAAAATTCATCGGGATTTTTGCGACAGATGACATCATTATCAAGATACAAAATCTTGTCGGGTAAACCGTCAACAAGGTCGCAATACAGCCTTAACATACAGCAAGGCGTAAATCGGGTATCCATATTTGCAAGCGGTAAATCATTTTCAAAAAGATTTGTTATATCTAAAAGCTTTACCGAATTTTCTGCACCGAATTCTTTTGCGGTTTTATCTAAAAAATCGGCGTAGTCTTGACTTAAAGCCGATATTTCGGTATTACCGTTTTTTATTGACGCCGTAAGTATATAAACATTTACGGCTTCTTTTGCGCTTTTAAGTAATGACAGCAAAGAAATCAAAACGCCGTCGGCGATATTGCTGTCACCGCAATACAATATATTCATATTACACTGCTTCCCCCTTTGCTTTTATTTATTATAATTTTAATTTTTGAAATGGCAATCTACTTTAAAACGGGTTGACTATACAAGATTTTACAGTCGGTAGAGTTGTTTTCTACAGTTCTACCGGTAAGAGAATTTAAGATTTAAAAAGATTTTTTAGGCGTTTGCTTGACCGAGCAACTTAAATGTGTTATATTCTATTTAACAAATAGTCAGGAGGATTTTAGTATGACTGATTTTGAAAAAAATGTAAAAATTGAAAGTTATTGCGGTGATAAACCCTGCGATGATATGCTTTTTCATTTAAAAATGTATCACCCCGGTATTCCGGGTTACGCCCTTAAATATGATTATTATGTAACCTTTAAGGGTGAAAAACTTGCGTTTGAAGAATATGATGTTGATTTTAATCTGCCTACGGTTTGGATAACCGCCGACCGAATAGTAATACCCGATTACATAAGACAACGCGGTGAAACACTTACAATCACCGTAAGACATAAAAAATATCCTCAATATTCGTCTACCATACATATCAAAATGCGTAAGTATGAATTGACTTTAGAGGATAATTTTGAAACTTATAATACTGATTTGTGGGAAGGCGTGCCATACGGCGCAAAAACCGATATGTCGATTACTCCAGTTTTAGACAATTATGTGCGCGACGGTCAGCTTTGCCTTGATTTTAAAAAGCTTGATAAGCCGATTATTAAAAACGGTAAAGAATATTACTACACCGATGCGGGTGTAAGAACAAAGGGTAAGTTTTCTCAAAAATACGGCTGCTTTACTGCAAGAATGAAACACCCCAGTTTAAGAACAGGTGTGTTCTCGGCGTTCTGGCTTATTCCTGTGGGTCCATACCGTGAATCATATTTCTTTAAGCGCACCGATACGGGTGACGATTTTCACGGTTGCGGTGAAATAGATATTATGGAAATATTTGACCACCCCGACACACTCGGAAGCGCCCACACCGAACATTATTGGGCACCCGGCTGGACAGACGATATGCCCAAAACAAAAAGCACACTCGGCGAAAATTATATTATTCCGGGTTTTCAATACGGTCAGTATCAGGAATACTCTTGCGTATGGAACGAATACGGACTTTACTATTATGTAAACGGCGAGCTTGCAAAAGCAAATATAAACATCGCACCCGTTGAAGACGTAAACGAAGCTTTTATTAAGTTTACTTGCTACATAGGACCTAAAGGCAGTAACGCATTTTACGGCGAGGTAGAAGACAAAGACCTTCCGCAAACGCTGTATGTTGATTGGCTCCGCGTTTATAAATAATTAAAGCAATAAATCCCCCAACCTGCAGGTTGGGGGATTTTTATTATATTAAAATCAAAACAAATGTCAAAAATAAAATAAATTTCTTAATTATATTTTTATATTTTAACCTAATATAATTTAGCTAAAAATATAATTAAATTTTTCTATAAAATAAAATCTAAAATAATTTTAGAGGTAAACCACTTAAGATTTACCCCTAAAATAACAATCAAGTTTTTACTGAACTTTAACAGGTACACGGTCAGCTTGCATTATATCAGAAAGATAGCTATCAGATAACGGTCCAAATGTTTGAACAAAATAAATTGGCTCATTTGTATCAACGTTATAATATTCGCTACAAAAATAACCTCTATCAGCATCGCTAGTATTAGCTATACCAATTTCTTTTAAATCAAGCTCCCAAACTTCAGATTCATAAGCAAAGCATCCTTCGAGTCCAATATAAGTTGTCTTTTCATGAAGCTTCAATGTCTTGTACTGAGGTTCGCTAGGTGTCGCAGGAGTAGAAGGAGTGGTAAGTTCTTCAACTACAGGAGTGCTAGGAACAACAGGTGTTTCAACCTTGCTCTCAGTATTTGAGCTAGTATTGCTATTATTGCTATTGTTGTTTTCAGAAATGTTTGAGCTTTCATTTGTAGAATCATTGTTGGCATTTTCGTTCTTGTTTTCAACATTTTCTTCAATTACTTCAACAATTTCAACTTCCTCAAAATTGTCTTTATCTGTGTTTGCTTTAGCATTTATATAATAACTTGAAAATTCACTTGATATATTACTTTTTCTGCAAGCTGTTAACCCGCACAACATAAGCATACACAAAACAATGGATAGAACCTTTTTCATTTTAATGCTTCCTTTTATGTATTATAATATTTGAATATATTATAACATATCTGTTTTTAATAAACAAGTCCATCATAAAAAAGGACAGTCGAGGACGCCTGTCCCTACGAATTTAAAAAACATTATTGTAACAAAAAAGCAATTATGATAAAATAATTTTGGTGATTATTGATGACTTTGCCCTCAAGAAAAAACTATAGGCTTAAAAATTTTGATTACAATACAAATGGAACATATTTTGTAACTGTTTGCGTTAAAGACCGTAAAAGAATTTTATCTGAAATCGTAGGGGCAGGCGTCCCCGACTGCCCTAAAATTGAATTACTGAAACACGGAATTGTTGCCGATAGATACATAAAACAATTTAATGATTTTTACGATTATATATCGGTAGATAAATACATAATAATGCCGGACCACATTCATTTGTTGCTAACCGTTAACCAAAAAGAACAGTCTAAAACTTGTGTTTCTGCAAGTGATAGCAAAAATTCTGTTATTGCAAAATTTGTAAGCACTTTCAAAAGATTTTGCAACAAAGAGTTTGGCGAAAACATTTGGCAGACAAGATATTACGACCATATTATAAGAAATCAAACTGATTACAATGAAACATACGAATATATTGAAAACAATCCGTTAAATTGGATATTAAAACAAAAAGAAACCGAAAGTAATTAAATCTGCTTTCGGTTTCTTTTGTTATTTACGATGCTTCTTTTAATTTTTGATTTTCTGCTACCGTTAGTGCGGTTTCAAGCATATTTTCGGCATAAATGCCGTAGCCGGTGTGGCTGTCGCTTACAAGCACATGCGTCAGCGCGCCGACAAGCTTACCGTTTTGCAGAATAGGACTGCCCGACATACCCTGAACAATTCCGCCGGTAATATTTAAAAGTTCGGGGTCGGTTATTGTAACAACCAGATTTTGCGTGTCAGACTCGCCGTAATTGCATTTTTTTATTTCGCAGGAATAAAGTTTTGGTGTGTCACCGTTTACGGTGCAAAGTATCTGCGCTTCGCCCTTTGACACATCTTGTTTGTGTGCAATCTCGGTTAAATTTGCCGTTGTTATATCATCATTTAAAAAACCGTAAACACCGGTTTCACTGTTGAGCGCAATGTCAGCAAGGTTGTCATAGGTGAATTTGCCCTTTAAAGCGCCGGGTGAACCCGCGCTACCCTTTTCTACCTCGACAATATCGGCGCATACAAGTTCGCCGTTATCAATATTCAGTAAAGTTTCGGTATCGGAATCGCATATTCCGTGCCCCAAACCGCATATAACATCGGTTGATGGACTGTAAAAAGTAAGAGTGCCTATTCCTGCCGAGCTGTCGCGCACCCAAATACCTATTCTGTAAAGTGATGAAGCGCTGTCAAGCACGGGTGTAACGGTTGTGTTAAATGTTTTTCCGTCGCGCACGACTTCAAAATTTAATTTTTCGCCGTTACTTTCAAGCACTGCTTGAGATAATTCTTCATTGCAGGTTATTTTTTGACCGTTAACGCTTTTTATATAGTCACCTAATCTTATACCTGCCTGCACGGCAGGGTTAACACTGCCGTTTTGGGTGGCAATATCGGTGCTTTCTATCACAAGCACACCGTCAGTATAAATTTTCATACCAAAGGGATTACCGAGAACGGCTACATAGTTATCATCTACCACCTCTACATCTACGGTTGAAAACGGTATCACACCGAAGATTTTAAGGTCTACCTTATAACTTTCACCCACTAAATAGTTATCATTGCTTTGTGACATCTTTGCGCCGTTATAAACAGCGGTAACCGGAACAAAGGAATCAATTTGTAATTCTTGACCGCGGTTGATTTTATAAACATCATCCACCGAATTGCTTAAATAATAGACCGATACAAAAACAAAACTGCATAATACAAGCATAACGGCAGATAAAATTTTAAATAATTTTTTCATTTTTTCACTTCCGATTTAAGTCTCTGAATTTAATTTTCCCCTAATGTTAATAAATAGTATAGGTAAATTTTAAATAAAAAAACAAAAAAGACAGTTGCAAAACTTGTGCTTTGCAACTGTCCCCTTTTTATAAAATTTTCTTTTTTAATAATTTTGGTATGCTTTACCTTGCACTGCAAGCTGCGGTTTGATATTCTCTCCCTCAGTCTTTTGCTTCGCAAAATCCAGCTCCCTCATCAGAGGAAGCCAAATAATTGTCAAGAAATCCCAATTTAATCAAATAAGGCATATTTTGAATTTGCAAATAAGGCAACATTTTAATAAATTATTCACCGTAAGGCCAATTAAATGTTCCGCCGGATGATGAATCTGACGAATTATCTTTTTGTTCGGTTATGGTCGAAGAATAACTTGAATCACTGGTATTTGCTTTAAGTTTTACATTAAAGTCAACCTCATTGCCGTTTGACATCAAAACTGTAAGCGAAATTGTATCGCCTGCCTTGCTGTCTTCTATAACATCAAGAATTATATCATCATTAGTTATTTTTGTTCCGTTTACATGAGTTATAATATCGCCCTCGCCGACTTTGCCGTAAATGTCGCTGTCTTCGCTGACAGATACTATCAAAAGACCTGTTGAATCGTATTTTTGAATTTCTGCCGTAACAGAATTAACCTCGGTATAAGTTATGCCAAGCTTTGCACGGTCAGTAACCTTGCCGTCGGATATAAGCTGTTCTACAACACTCTTCATTGTAGTGGTAGGTATAGCAAAACCTATTGAATCATAAACTACGCCTGCAAGTTTTGAAGAGGTAATACCCACAACCTGACCATACATATTAACAAGCGCACCGCCCGATGAACCGGGGTTAATTGCGCTATCGGTTTGTATAAGACGCGCCGAATAATTTGAGGTTGTTTTAACTCTGCGGCGTGCAAGCGAAATCATACCACCGGTAATTGATGAATAGTCGGTAGCATCGTTAGGTCTGCCTATGGCAACAACCGATTCACCGTTTACAAGCTGATTTGAATCGCCAAACTCGGCGGCAGACAAATCTTTTGCATCAATTTTAAGCACCGCAAGGTCGCTTACAGAATCACCTGCAACATATTTTGCATCGTATTCCGTGCCGTCATACATATAAACTTTAAATTTAGGAGCGCCGATTTCGGAATATATATGGTCATTAGTTACAATATAACCGTCTTTAGTATATATAACGCCTGATGCATCACTTGCACTGCCTGCCTCGTTATAAACGCGTATACCGACGATTGATTTGTTAACCTGTTCGTATATCTGCGCGGGTGTGGCTTGGTCAGTGTCGGTGGGCTTTGCCGCTAAATCGACATTAACCGAAGCGCCTATACCGTTGCTTGAAACGCTGTTTCTGCCTGCAAAATAACCTGCTGTGCAGGTTGCTGTAAGCAAAATTACCGCCGCCATAACAACGCAAAAGATTTTTAAGCCCTTATTCATAGGTTTATAATCGTTTATAGGAGTTACCGGCGTATAATTCACCTTGTTCCACATAGGTTCGTTGTCGTTTTGATAATTGTTTTGGGTGTCATTAAAATTTCCTTGATTTTGAGTATCAAAACTCTCTGCTGCACCGTCATCTTCAGAAGATTGATTTTGGGGTTCGGAACTTGTGTTATTACCGTCGTTTTCGACATTATTTTCTTCCGAATTAAAATTTTGATTATATTCATCCATTATAATAAACTCCTATCTGTTTATGTGTAATGTAAACTCAAACGCCGTAAATTTATTTTCAACGCTTGAAACCGAGATAACACCGCCGTGTTTTTTTATAATTGTTTTTACATATAAAGGCCGAGACCGGTGCTTTCTTTACTGGCAGAGCGTGATTTATCAACCTTATAAAATCTTTCAAAAACATAGGGCAGTTCGCTTTGCGGAATTCCGCGTCCCGTGTTTTCTATTCTGAAAGTCATATTTTTTGAGTCACATTTGGTTGAAAATTTAATGCTTCCGCCCTCGTCGGTAAACTTAACGGCATTGTCAACAAGGTTGTAAACAACCCTATGAATTAAGTCTTTATCAGCGCTTATAGTTATATCTGTAAGTGAGTCAAGACCTTCAATATTAAGTTCTTTTTTCTCTATGCGCTGTTCCTGCGCAATTACAATGCTTAAAACAAGCTCTTTAAAATTAAAGTTTTCGGTTTTAAGGACAAATTCATCCGACTCCATACGCGATACGCTTAACATTGACTCTACCATTCGCGACAGTCGTTTAACCTCATCGTGAACAATTTGCAGATAATAATTTTGCTTATCGGGCGGAATTGTTCCGTCTATAATTCCGTCAATAAAACCGCCTATCGTAGTCATAGGAGTTTTAAGTTCGTGCGACACATTTGCAATAAAACTTTTTCGAACATCTTCAAGCCTTGCTAACGAATTTGTCATCTGGTTGAACGATACCGCAAGCTGACCGATTTCGTCATCGCTTGTAACCGGTATTCTGCGAGAAAAATCGCCCTTTGCCATGGCATTAGCCGCTTCAGACATAAGTTTAAGCGGTTTGGTAAGTCGGTATGTCATAACCGAAATTGCGCCGAAGGTAAGCAACAGCGGAATTATAACCGAAAACAAATATATCTGCGAAACTTTTCGCATAAACTTGGTTATTTCTTCCATAGAATCGGTAGCAACAACATAGCCGATTTTTGAGCCGTCTTCACATTCTATTTTAACCGCCGCCGCGTAATGCGGACTGCTGTAAAGACCGAGTTTGCCGATTATTTTTCCGTCATCCGAAAGCATAGAATTAAGGCTTTCTTTATCAATCTGCATACCGGTGTGTTCACACTTACCCTCGTCTATCCAATCGTCACAACTGCAAATTGTTATAACACCGTCTTGGTCTGTAATAAATAAATCAAAATTAGAAACATTTGATAAATTTTGCATTACATAATAAAATGGGAGTTTATTATAATTTTGCTCATTGTTTTGCACGGTATACTTTGCAAAATCAGAAACGCTTTCGCAAGATTTTTTAAGCGAAGTATATTTTTCATTTGCAAAATAGTTATTAAATATAAAAGTAAGTATTACAAGCACCGAGGAAAGACTGAAAAAAACTATCAAAGCAATAGTGCCGAGTTGTTTTTTAAAAAGTTTTTGGCGCATAGTTTATTTTACCTCAAATTTATAACCTACGCCCCAAACGGTTTTAAGCGACCATTTGTCTGAAATCCCCTCAAGTTTTTCACGCAAACGCTTAACATGAACATCAACCGTTCTGGAGTCACCGTAATAATCAAAACCCCAAACCTCATCAAGCAGTTGGTCACGCGTATAAACGCGGTTGGGATTGCTTGCAAGATGATATATAAGTTCAAGCTCTTTAGGCGGTGTGTCAATGATTTTACCGTCAACTTCAAGCTCATAATTTGTTATGTTAATTCGCAGTTTATCATAACGCACTTCTTTTGTATCTTCGCTTTTTTCGTTTTCATTGCTACGGCGAAGGACTGCTTTAATGCGAGCAACAACCTCTTTTGCATCAAAAGGTTTGGTTACATAGTCATCCGCACCGAGTTCAAGACCTAATACTTTATCAAAAGTTTCACCCTTGGCTGTAAGCATAATTATTGGCACATTAGAGGTTTTACGTATTTCACGACAAACCTGCCAACCGTCAAGCAAAGGTAACATTATATCAAGCAATATAAGGTCGGGGTTATGTATCTGTGCGCACTTAAGCGCCGACTCACCGTCATTTGCAACAACAGTTTCAAAACCGTCTTTTTCAAGATAAAGGCGCAACAGTTCGCAAATGTTTTCATCATCATCTACCACAAGAATTTTTTTATTTTCCATAATCTTCAAAATCCCCCTTTGATAAAAGAAAAAGATTTAATTTTTTTACAAGTCTATAATAAAACAATATTTACAAATTTGTATTAAGAAAATGTTAACTTTAGCACAAAAATAAAAAAAGGAACCGTAAAAAACCTACGGTTTCTTACAGTTCCGAAAATTCGAATAGATTACTCGGCTTCAGCGGGTGCTTCTTCCTTCATTTTAGCAAAACATTCACTGCAGTAAACCGGACGGTCATCACGCGGAACAAACGGAACGCGTGCTACGCCGCCGCATGCTGCGCAAGTAGCTTCGTGCATTTCACGGGGTGCCCTTCCTGCATTTTTGCGCTTATCGCGGCAGGGTTTGCATCTCTGCGGCTCATTCTCACAGCCTTTGTCAGCATAAAATTCCTGCTCTCTTGCAGTAAATACGAATTCTTCTCCGCATTCCTTGCAAACTAGGGTCTTGTCTTCAAACATCTTTTTTACCTCTCTTGATATGGTTATTTAGCCCCGGACGGAATCGCACCGACATCTTTGTTAATAAACAACGCTCTGCTTTTTTAAACTACTTGGGCATATAAAAGCGGTTAACACCGCAAATTTACTTTTTAATTTTAAGACGGACACGCTTCAGTGCGTTATCAACCGATTTTACCGAAACACCCAAAGAATCGGCAATATCCGCATAACTTTTATCCGATAAAAATTCACAAAGCACCTGATACTCAAAATCGGAAAGTTCTTCTTTTATGGAGTGTTCCAAACTGTTGTAATTTTCTTTTTCAATAAAAATACTCTCGGGGTTGTTATGGTCGGTAAGTTCTACATCGTCAATAGGCGAAATCAAACCGTCGGGAATATGCTTTTCTGCGCCCGAAACTCGCGCTACCGCAGATGAAATCGCACGGTTAATGCAAAGAGTTACAAATGTTTTAAACGAAGCTTTATTACCGTCAAACGCTTTAACTGCCGAAAAAATTGCAAGCACACCCTCTTGAATAAAATCTTCAGTATCAAGACCGCCTGCCTTATAACGCGAAGCTACGCTTACTATGTATGGCATATAACGGTTGATAAGTGTTTGAAAATACTTATAATTTCCGCCGTTTATAAGCGAAACCAATTCGCCGTCGGACAGCGTAACTTCATTTTCTGAACCGTCTTGTTGCATTATAACTCCAAAAAACAAATTTATTGTAACAATGATACATCATTTATTAAAAGATGTCAAGCATTTTTATTGAATTTGACATATTTTTGTTTAATTTAACAAAAACCGACACAAAAGTTTTTACAAATGCTTTTGTGTCGGTTTTAATTATTTAATGAATTCTTTATAACCTTTGCCGTATTGCACACAGCGAGAAACTCGGCTTAAGGTTGCAGATGAAATCTCACACTGCTCCATAACCTGATTATATGTTTTTCCTTCAATCAAAAGTCGCGCCGCCTTAACGCGCTGTGCCATCTGTTCAATTTCCTTTGCAGTGCAAAGGTCATCAAACAACTTGGCGCAGTCATCAATGCTGTCAAGTGATAAAATAAGCGAATACAGTTCTTTAATATCACTGTCTTTTGAAATCATACCGACACCGCCTTTAGATTTTTTCTAAAGAATTTTGCAAAAATTTACGGGTTTTTTCTGATTTGGGGTTCTCAAAAACCTCATTTGGTGTTCCCATTTCTTCAATAATGCCGTCTGCCATAAAAATAATTTTATCCGACACATTTTTTGCAAATTCCATTTCGTGAGTTACGACTATCATAGTGCTTCCCGACTCTTTAAGGCTTTTTATAACCCGCAACACCTCACCCGTAAGTTCGGGGTCAAGGGCGCTTGTGGGTTCGTCAAAGCAGAGTATATCGGGGTTTAACGCTAATGCGCGGGCAATAGCCACACGCTGTTGCTGACCGCCCGAAAGCTCACACGGATAGTTATTTATTTTATCGGTAAGTCCTACCTTTTCGATAAGTTCGCGCGCCGAAGCGTCAATTTCGTCCGCTGTGCCTTTTTTTAGCAAAGTAGGCGCAAGCGTTACATTTTGAAGCACATTATATTGCGGGAAAAGATTAAACGACTGAAACACAAGCCCAAAGTGCAAACGATTTTCTCTGATTTGTTTGTCACTTATTTTAGAGCCGTCGAAAAGCGGTTTACCGTCTACGCTTATAAGACCGTTATCGGGCGTTTCAAGAAAATTAAGGCAACGCAAAAGTGTGGTTTTACCTCCGCCCGAAGAACCGATAATTGATAAAACCTCGCCTTTTTCAAGAGAAAAACTTACATCTTTTAAAACCTTTGTTTTGCCGAAACTTTTTGAAATATTTTTAACATCAAGCAATGACATAAATTTTCCTCCCTTTATACCTTAAAATATCCCAATTTCTTTTCAATTTTACCGAAAAGAATTGTAAGCAGGCCGTTAAACACAAGATAATACACAAGTGTAAAGAACAATGGCCAAATTTGACCGGATATTCCCTGCGAGCCTTTAAGAAATGCTTGTCCTGCCCAAATAATCTCTTGTAAAGCAATTATACGTGCAAGCGATGTATCTTTTACAAGGGTTATGATTTCGTTAGACATAGGCGGAACAATTCTCTTCACCATTTGCAACAGTGTTACTTTAAAGAAAATCTGCGTTTTAGAAAGTCCCAAAACCTGACCTGCTTCCTGTTGACCTACCGGCACACCCTGTATGCCACCGCGGTATATTTCTGAAAAATAGCAGGCATAATTAAAAATAAACGCAACCGCCGAAGCAATAAACCTGCCGGTTTCACCACTGCCCCATATATTATTGCCGAAAACAAGTCCCGGAAAATAGTATATAATAAGCAGTTGAATCATAAGCGGTGAACCGCGGACTATCCATACGATTATTTTTATAAGTCCGCTAAGCGGCTTAAATTTAGACATTGAGCCGAAAGAGATTAAAAGGCCCAAAGGCAAAGCACCCAAAAGGGTTACGGCAAATAATTTAAGTGTTTGCAAAAATCCTACATTAAGCGCATTAAAGACTATAGGAAACTGCTCTGCAATAGTATCAAACATCATTCTGAATTCCTTTTTAAATTATATTACGCACCGAAAACAGAGAGCACTTAAAATGCGCTCTCTGTTTTGCCGCAAATCAAATCTGAATTATATAAATTATTGTTCAATAAGCGAAGCCTGAACGCCGTATTTTTCAGCAATTTCAAGCATTGTGCCATCGGCATAGCTGTCTTTAAAGAACTGATTAAGCTTTTCGGTAAGGTCAGAGCCTTTTCTAAAGCCTACACCGTATTCTTCGCTGTTAAGCGGAACAGTATATGTAAGATTTTCATAACCTGTGCCTTCGCCAACCATTGCGGCAGCCATAAGCGAGTCGATTATAGCGGCGTCACTTGTTCCTGATGCAACCTCTGTAAGAGCTGTTGCCTGGTCTTTAACGGGTGTATAGTTAAAGCCGTTTTCGGTTGCCTGTTTTTCACCGGCAGAACCTGCTTCAACAGCAAAGTTAAGTGCTTTGCAATCTTCAACGGTTTTATAATTATCTGCAACATCTGCCTTAACAATAACTATTTGTGCATTATTGCAGTATGCGTTTGAACAAGACATAGAAGATTTAACCTCATCGGTAAGTGTCATACCGTTCCAAACAACATCAATGCTTTTGCCTTTAAGTTCTAAAGCCTTGTTGTCCCAGTCAATTTCAACAAATTCAACATCAACACCGAGTTCCTTTGCAAAAGCGGTTGCCATATCTGCATCAAAACCAATCCAGTTGCCGTTGTCATCCTGATAATCCATAGGGTCAAAATCGGTGATGCCTACAACCAACTTGCCTTTTTCTTTAACATACTCATAATCCGATGAATTTGATGCGTCCGAAACCGTGTCTTTTGTTCCGCAGCCTGCAAAGCAAAACAGCATAGCCACAGCCATAACTAAAGCAATAATCTTTTTCATAAAAAAGCTCCTTTTCCCTTTAGGGTTTTATTTTATGTTTGATATTATACTTTATCAAACTAAAGTTGTAAAGTATTTTTTTAAAAAAATTTTACTTTTGTCGCTTTGCACAAAAAAACGTGTGATTTTTGTTCAATTTCACTTTAATTAGATAAAGTGATAAACTATTCTAATAAAAAAAGCAGGTCAAGATATACTTGACCTGCAAAAACGATAACTTACTGTTTATCAATACATTCCGCCTTGTGCGGCAGCAGCTGCGGCTGCGGCATTGGCAGCGGCGGCATCTTCGGGTTTATCAGCTACGAGGCTTTCGGTAGTAAGAACCATCGAAGCAACGCTTGCAGCATTTTCAAGTGCAGAACGGGTAACTTTGGTCGGGTCTACAATACCGGCATCTATCATATCGGTATATGTCTCATTGTAGGCATCAAAACCGTAATTAATCTTACCGCTGTTGAGAATCTTATCAATTATAACAGAACCCTCAATACCGGCATTATAAGCAATCTGACGGATAGGAGCTTCAAGTGATTTAAGAACGATATTAACACCGGTCTTTTCATCACCTTCGGATTTTGATGCAAGCTCTGCAACAGCAGGTATAGCATTAAGCAATGCAACACCGCCACCTGCAACAATGCCCTCTTCTACTGCGGCTTTTGTAGCAGCAAGAGCATCTTCTATGCGAAGCTTTTTATCCTTCATTTCAATTTCTGTAGCAGCACCTACTTTGATAACTGCAACACCGCCTGCAAGTTTAGCAAGGCGCTCCTGCAATTTTTCACGGTCAAATTCGGAAGAAGTAACCGAAATTTCATTTCTAATCTGTGCAACACGGTCTTTGATTGCGGTCTTGTCACCTGCGCCGTCTACGATAACGGTGTTTTCTTTGGTAACCTTAACCTGACGTGCACGTCCGAGTTGTTCAATAGTTGTGTCTTTAAGTTCAAGTCCGAGTTCTTCGGTAATTACCTCACCGCCGGTAAGAACTGCTATATCCTGAAGCATCTCTTTGCGTCTGTCGCCGAAACCGGGCGCTTTTACGCCTACGCAGGTAAATGTTCCGCGGAGTTTGTTGACAATAAGGGTTGAAAGAGCTTCGCCCTCAATATCCTCGGCAACGATAACAAGTTTTTTACCCGACTGAACAATCTGTTCAAGAAGCGGTAAAATTTCTTGAATGTTAGAAATCTTCTTATCGGTTATAAGAATATATGCGTCATCAATAACGGCTTCCATCTTATCGGTATCGGTTACCATATAAGGAGTTATATAACCGCGGTCAAACTGCATACCTTCAACAACTTCAGAGTAGGTTTCAGCGGTTTTTGACTCTTCAACGGTAATAACACCGTCGGCAGAAACTTTTTCCATAGCTTCGGCAATGAGAGAACCGATTACTGCGTCACCCGATGAAACGGTTGCAACACGGGCTATATCATCACTGCCTGAAACCTTTTTAGAATTGTTAACGATTGTTGAAATCGCGGTATCAACCGCGTTTTTAATACCTTTTTTAACAACCATGGGGTTAGCGCCTGCGGCAACATTTTTCATACCCTCGTTAATAAGAGCCTGTGCCAAAACGGTAGCGGTTGTTGTGCCGTCACCGGCAGCATCGTTCGTTTTAACCGAAACTTCTTTTACAAGCTGTGCGCCCATATTTTCAAATGGGTCTTCAAGTTCGATTTCTTTAGCAATGGTAACACCGTCGTTTGTGATAAGCGGTGAGCCGTATTTTTTATCAAGAACAACATTTCTGCCTTTTGGGCCTAATGTTACTTTTACTGCGTTTGCAAGTTGGTCAACACCTGTCTGTAAAGACTTGCGTGCTTCTTCACCGAAAATAATATTCTTTGCCATGATACATAATCTCCTTATTCAACTACTGCAAGAATGTCTGAAATATGAAGAACGGTATATTCTTCGTCCTCAATTTTAATGTCAGTGCCGGCATATTTTGCGGCAATTACCTTGTCGCCTACATTAACGGTCATTGCTACCTCTTTACCGTCAACAAGACCGCCGGGACCTACTGCCACTACCTCGGCAATTTGAGGCTTTTCTTTTGAAGCGGATGTAAGAACGATACCGCTTTTGGTTGTTTCTTCTGCTGCTGTTGCCTTTATGACAACATTGTCAGCCAAAGGTTTGATTGTCATAATAAAACTCCTTTTTACTGCATTGCAGTTAATTTATGTTAAACATTATAACTCATATTTTTTAAAAGTCAAGTAAAGTCAAAAACATTTAAACATTTGTTAACAATTTATTTGCAAGACCTTTGGGAACTACGAATTTTACTGCATTTTTTACGAGTTTAAATTTCATATGTTTGCTTTCGATTATCTCACCGTCAAGATTTACGGGTATCGGTTTATCCGAAAAGAATTCCATTGACTCGCACT
>JAXJVR010000089.1:0-8820 GCA_036308405.1 Acutalibacteraceae bacterium | reverse complement strand
CGTGTATACTGCTCAAATCATCAAAAAGGCGCAAATGTAGTAAAGGTTTGCAAAACCTCTTGCATAGCCTGCGGAATGTGCGTTAAAGCTTGCGAAAATGAGGCAATTACCCTTGAAAATAATGTTGCGGTAATAAACCCTGACAAATGTATAAACTGCGGTAAATGCAAAACCGTATGCAAACGAAACGCAATCATTTAAAAAATGCTTTAAGGACTCGAAAAATTATCGAGTCCTTATTTAATTCCCTTGACAAATTTTATCTTAAAGATATAATTATATATGATATTTTATTTAATTTTGGAGGTGCCTATTATGGCAATTCTGTTAACGGGCGGTGCAGGTTACATAGGCAGTCACACCTGCGTTGAAATGTTAAACGCCGGATACGATGTAATTGTTGTAGACAATCTTAACAACAGCAGCCGCGAATCACTTAACCGTGTAGAAAAAATCACAGGCAAAAGCGTAAAGTTTTATGAAAATGATGTTTGCGACTATGACGCATTACGCAAAATTTTCAGCGAAAACAGCATTGATGCAGTAGTTCACTTTGCAGGTCACAAGGCAGTCGGCGAGTCGGTTCAAAAGCCGATTATGTATTACAAAAACAATCTTGAAAGCACCATTGCCTTAATAGAGGTTATGAACGAATTCAATGTTAAAAAGTTGGTTTTCTCATCTTCTGCTACTGTTTACGGCGCTTCTACCGAAGTTCCGCTTGTAGAGGGTATGCCCACAGGCGCTACTAACCCTTACGGCAGAACAAAGCTGTTTATCGAAGATATTTTGCGTGACCTTTATGTTTCGGATAAATCTTGGTGCATAGCTTTGCTTCGCTATTTTAACCCGATAGGCGCTCATAAAAGCGGTCTTATAGGCGAAGACCCCAAAGGTATACCCAATAACCTTATGCCCTATATTTCGCAGGTTGCAGTAGGCAAACTTAAAGAACTTCATGTATTCGGTAACGATTACAACACACCCGACGGAACCGGCGTTCGCGATTATATACATGTAGTTGATTTGGCGCTCGGTCATGTTAAGGCTGTGGGTTGGGTTCTTGACAATTTAGGTTGTGAAGAAATAAATTTAGGCACAGGCAACGGCACAAGTGTTTTGCAGTTGCGTGACGCATTTGTTAAGGCTTCGGGTAAAGAAGTTCCCTATGTCATCGACCCGCGCCGTCCCGGCGATTTAGACGAGGTTTACGCTAACGCCGACAAGGCATATAAACTTCTCGGTTGGAAAGCCGAACGCGATATTCAGGAAATGTGCGAAGACACATGGCGTTGGCAAAGTAACAATCCTAACGGATACCGCGAATAAGTCCAAAATTTGTTATTAAAGTAAGAGGTAAAAAGTAATAAAAAAACACCTTACTTTTTACCTTTTACTTCTTACTTTTTAACTTAATTTATTTCCGCTTGTGGCGCAGCTGGATAACGCAGCAGATTCCGATTCTGAAGAACGGGGGTTCGAATCCCTTCAAGCGGGCCAAAAAGAAAAGTCGCGTAAGCGGCTTTTTCTTTTTGTGCTTTTCACCCTTCACCCTTCATTCTTCACTCTTCTCTTTTCTCTAACTTCTGCTTGAGACTTTTCCGGATAAGAGAAAAGATAAAAGAAAATGTGCTTTGCTACGCAAAGCTTTGTTTTATAATATTGATTTATAATATATTTCTAAAAAAGCCAAACAAATAAATTATCAGCAAACTTATTATTTTAAATTTTACGGTAAAACTATATCGGGTGATTTTATGAATATAAGAACCGACCTTGTTACCGAAATAAAGGAAGAAAAAACCGATAGTTTATCAAATGTTAAAACTTTTGAAGAAACTTTAGGCAATGCAAAAATCTCTACCGTTTTTATTGAAGATGATAATGCCTGCAAAGTTTTAAAAAAGCCTAAAGGCATTTACTGCACTGTAAGCTTTTCACGGCTTGACCGAATAAGTGACACCGCAGATATTATAAATGCAGTTGTAAAGTCTTTTAAAACCGTATTTAACAAAGAATTTAAAAGTGCTTTGGTTGTGGGACTCGGCAACAGCGATATAACTCCCGACGCGTTAGGTCCCGCAGTCTGCAACAAAGTGCTTGCAACCAGACATTTAAGTGATAATTTAAAACGCAATTTAGGGCTTGACGGTCTTAAAAGCGTAAGTTGCATTTCGCCCGGTGTTTTAGGCAAAACCGGAATAGAAAGCCTTGACATTATAAATTCGGCGGCAAAAAAAGTATTGCCCGATGTTATAATAGCGGTTGACGCTTTGGCGGCGCGCAGTCCCGAAAGGCTTTGCCGCACCGTTCAGATAAGCAACAGCGGTATTTGCCCCGGCGCCGGAGTCAACAATTCGCGCAAAGAATTAAGTCAAAAAACCGCGGGTGTTCCCGTTATTGCTGTCGGAGTGCCTACCGTTATTGACGCAAACGGTTTTTTTGAAAGCAAAAATCAGGTTGAAAATATGATGGTAACACCAAAAGAAATCGACCTGCTTATTGAAAAATCTTCGCAAATACTTGCGCGCGCATTAAATATATTTTTACAGCCCGAACTTGATATAGATATTATTGAAAGTCTGACATAAAAAATTTAACGCTGTCATAAAATCTTAAGTAGATATGATGTTACAAGGATGACGGCGGTATGAATAACACATCTTCGGTGATACGATTTTGCATTTCGGCTTTATGCGTTCTTTTGATTTTAACATACACAAGCATTAAAGGGTTGTTTTATACAGATAACGGCGCTGTATCGGCGCAGACGGCGTCCGTAGCAACGCCCGAACAAACACAGTCCGAGCAAACCGAAACTCAAAACGAAAACACAAATACCGAACAAAACGCATCCCCTGCCGAGAGCGCTGAATCGGTTGCCGTATCGGCAACAGGTGTTGTTAAAGGCGCTGTAATTGAACGGTTTATTTCGCCATACACAGCCAACACAAGCTATAACGGTGTGTATTTAAAGAATAATACAGAACTTAATATAAATCTGCAAGACTTTGTTGACGGTAAATTAGGATTTAACATTGAAAAAAACGGCGAACCGCAGGTGCTTATACTGCACACCCATGCAACCGAAAGTTATCTTTTGCACAACGAAAGTTACTATACAGACAGCGACTCTGCCCGCACAACAAACAATGAATATAATATGATAGCTTTGGGCAAAATAATTGCCGATAGGCTTAATTCGGCAGGAATTGCAACCATTCACGATACCACACAACACGATTATCCGTCTTACAGCGAAAGCTACAGCCGCGCGGCAAAAACAATATGCAGTTACACACAAAAATATCCAAGTATTAAAATTGTAATTGACCTGCATCGTGACGCAATATCGGCAAATGATACCGATAAGGTTAAAGTCACCACCGAAATAAACGGCAAAAAGGCTGCGCAAATAATGTTGGTTATGGGCTCGCAAAGCGGCAGTGTTACAAATTTTCCGAATTGGCGCGAAAATTTAAAACTTGCAACAAAACTGCAACAAAAGATTGAGACTATGTATCCTTCTCTTGCACGCTCGATACATTTTATGTCAAAAAATTATAATGAAAGTTTAACAACCGGCTCTATGCTCATAGAAATCGGCACCGACGGCAACACTTTTGACGAAGCAAAATATTCTGCCGAATTGTTGTCAAATGCGCTTACGGAATTGCTTAACACACTTTAAAAGGACTGTATTATAACGAAAAGGCGAACAAAAACATACTTCAGAACATTTTTTATAAGTTATATAATAATTATGTGCATTGTGTTCGGCTGGCTCGGCATTGCCGAGGCTTATGAAAACACCGTGCAAACGGCATTCGGCGAATATAAAAAAGCGGTAGAAATAACCAACAATAAAATAAGAATTCTTGATTTTGAAATAAACAAAAAGCAGTAATCGTTAAGATTACTGCTTTTTTAAGACAAAGTTTGTAGACCTGATATAAATCAATACATAAATTTGCCTTCGGCAACCTTTTTAAGATGTTCGCCGTAGGGTGATTTACCGTATTTTTCAGCCGATTCTATAAGCTTTTCTTTGCTTATCCAGCCGTTTTTATAAGCGATTTCTTCAACAGCCGAAATTTGAATACCCTGACGGTTTTCAACCACCTTGACAAATTCGGTAGCCTCACTCAAAGCGTCCATTGTGCCGGTGTCAAGCCAAGCATAACCACGACCAAGTGTTACAACATTAAGTGAATCTTCTTCAAGATAAAGTTTGTTAAGGTCGGTAATTTCAAGTTCGCCGCGAGCAGACGGTTTAACCTTTTTAGCCATTTCAACTACACGGTTGTCGTAAAAATATAAACCGGTTACACAGTAGTTTGACTTTGGATGTTGCGGTTTTTCTTCAATAGATATAGCCTTGCCGTTTTCGTCAAATTCAACTATACCGAAACGCTCGGGGTCATCAACATAATAACCGAAAACAGTAGCGCCGTTTTCACGCTCTGCCGCTTCACGAAGATGCTTTTTAAGACCGCTGCCGTAAAAGATGTTATCACCGAGAACCATAGCACAGCTGTCGCCGTCAATAAACTTTTCGCCAATTAAAAACGCCTGTGCCAAGCCGTCGGGTGAAGGCTGAACTTCGTAAGAAAGATTTATACCGTAGCGTGAACCGTCACCCAAAAGACGCTCAAAATTGGGCAGGTCTGTGGGTGTTGAAATAATAAGTATATCGCGTATACCGGCAAGCATAAGTGTTGAAAGCGGATAATAAATCATAGGCTTGTCATACACCGGAAGAAGCTGTTTTGATGTTACCATAGTAAGCGGATAAAGTCTTGTTCCGCTGCCGCCTGCAAGAATAATGCCTTTCATTTTTAAAATCTCCTTTACTCTTTAACAATAATATCAATGCTGTTTATTACAACATCGTTTACGGGTTTATCATTTGCGCCTACGGGTGTTTTTGCAATGCTGTCCACGGTTTCCATACCGTTTACAACCTGACCGAACACCGTATGACGAAAATCAAGCCACGGTGTTCCGCCAAACTCGGCATAAGCCTCGGTAATTTCGGGTGGGAAGCCGTTATCCGCCAAATCTTTCATTTGGTCTAACATATTGTCCGGCACTTCACTTGCCTGAACAATGAAAAACTGACTTCCGTTTGTGTTAGGACCTGCATTTGCCATACAAAGCGCACCGCGCAGGTTGTGGAGTTCGGGTGTAAACTCGTCTTCAAAACTGTGCCCCCATATAGACTCGCCGCCCATACCCGTGCCGGTTGGGTCACCGCCCTGAATCATAAAATCGTTTATTACACGGTGAAAAATAAGTCCGTCATAGTATCCGTTTTTAGCGTGGGTTGTAAAATTTTCTACCGTTTTGGGCGCATGCGTCGGAAAAAGTTTTATTTCTATATCGCCCATATTGGTGTGCATAACCGCAACCGTGTCACCGCTTTTTACGGCTTCAAGCTGTAAACAAGACATAATATTACCTCTTTTTTATTATTTACTTACATTTTAACAGTATTTTACACAATTATCAACTGTTATTTTTTCAAATTTACAATTCGGTTGAAAAAAAGCGCTTTTTGATGTATGTTTACTCGGCGGTTTTATTATATTAAAGCCGTTAACAAATCTTTTATATAACAACTTGAAAAAATCATAAAAAAATGTTATATTAAATTTGAAAAAATATTTGTTATAAAAAAGTGCCCCTTGCCTAAAGGGGAGAGGGCCGCGCGCAGCGTGGCGAGGGGATAAAAGGCGTAGTGATAAAGCACGGAGCGAAAACACAATACAAAATTAACCGCAAACGCAAAAGTATTGCGTAAAAATATGACTAAAGAAGAACGGCATTTGTGGTATGATTTTTTGCGCTCGTATCCCATACGGTTTTTACGGCAAAAGATTATAGATGATTATATAGTGGATTTTTACTGTCATAAAGCAAGACTTATAATCGAACTTGACGGTTCACAACACTATGAAGGAAAAGGGTTATTGAAGGATAAAATAAGAACCGATAGAATAGAAAGCAGGAATTTAACAGTAATTCGCATACCAAATAATGAAATTAATCAAAATTTCAGGGGTGTTTGTGAGTATATTGATTTGTCGGTTAAAAAATCCCTCCACCAACCGTAACGGTTGGTCCCCCTCCCTTTAGGGCAAGGGAGGCATAATTTTTGATTGATTTTACACACATAAAAAATAATTTTATAAAAATTTTAAGAGGTAAAAAATGACTTATATCTATCTTATAAGGCACTGTGAGGCTATGGGAAACCACAAACGGCTTTTTCAAGGCTCTACCGATTGCGAAATAAGCGAAATCGGCGCTGTGCAATTACAATATTTAAAAGAACGGTTTAAAAATATAAAGCTTGATGCGGTTTTTTCAAGTCCGCTTTTAAGAGCGCAAAAAACAGCCCTTGCAGTCAGCAGTGACAAGGGACTTGACATAACTGTCCGAGAAAATCTGCGTGAAATTCACGGCGGAGTTGTTGAAGGCAGACCTTTTAAAGAAGCGTTTAATTCTATACCCGGTCTTGCAGACGCGTGGAACAATCATCCGCAGGATTTTGCGCCTGAAGGCGGTGAAACAATGCGCCATGCCTATGAGCGCATTTATGACGAAATATTAGAAATTGCAAATCAAAGTCGCGGTAAAACAGTAGTCGCAGCAACACACGGCGGCGTTCTGCGTTGCCTTATGTGCCGTATACTCTACCGCGATATTACAAGACTTAAAGATGTGCCTTGGTGTGAAAATACAGCGGTTACGCTTTTAAAAATTGATGATGACAATAATATAGGCGTAGAATTTTTCAACGATTACACACATGTTCCTGCGGAGTATATGCCCAAGCGCAGTCGCATTGTAGATAAAACTTAAAACGAGGTTAGCATAATATGATTATAATGTCGGTTGATTTAGGCAAGGCGCGCACCGGTATTGCCGTTTCAGACCCAACAAACAGTTTTGCTTTTCCTAAAGAAGTTATAACCGAATATTCTACCGAACGTCTTATTGAAAGAATATGTCAAAAGGCAGTAGAATTCAGCGCAGAACGAATTGTTGTAGGTTACCCCAAAAATATGGACGGCTCTTTGGGTGAGCGTGCTGTAGAATGTGCCGAAATTGCAGAGCAAATCAAACAAAAAAGCGGTTTACAAACAGTTCTTTGGGATGAACGCTGCACCACAGTTACGGCGCACAATTATCTTAATATGAACAATGTGCGCGGCAAAAAGCGCAAGCAAACCGTTGACGCCGTAGCCGCTGTAATAATTTTAGAAGACTATTTGCGCAGTTTATAATATTTTTTATCGCTATACGAAGGCGCCGACCACTATGTGTGGCGACAGGCGTTTTATGACGCAGAAACATTTGATTGGCTGTTTGCGCAAAAGAAGCAATAAAATCTTCGTATGAATATGTAATTAAACCCTATGCTGTGTTTGGTTAAAATACAGCATAGGGTTTTAGGTTTTAAAACTAATTTTGTCTATACGCAAAGCGTCACTTGTCTTGACTTTTATATACTATTCTTTCGGTAATTATGCGTTCGATTTTTTCTATCGGTTCTTTACATCCGTTATAAACCCACTCTTTAATAACAGCCGTGCAACCGTGAATATAAAAGCTTATTATATACTGACGCTCGTCATGCGGAATATTAAATCGGTCAAGAATAGGCGCAAAAACATGCTTTGACATATTTTGAATTTTATTTTCAACCTGCATACAAGCGGGATTTTTATAAGACGCCAAATATATTGATTTATGTTCTTTGATAAAAGTAAGATACGGCAATAAATAGTCTGAATTTATAAGCATAAGGCTATCAAGTTCAACATTGCTTATACCCGATATAAAATCACCGGGTGCAGTATTAAACATACTTAAAAATTCCTGCATTATATTTTCGGTGGTTTCTGACAAAAGGTCGGTAAGCGTTTCATAATGAAGATAAAAGGTAGACCTGTTAACACCGGCTTTTTGACAAATTTCTTTAACCGTTATATACTCAAAATTTTTAACCTCTAACAATTTTATAAGCGCCTCGTTCATAAGACGGGCGGTATTAAAATATTTACTTTCAGACTTATTCACTTTGCACCGCCCAAATCTGTTTTAATCTTCGGTTTCACTGATTTCTTTTGCAAGCTGCATAATTTCAAAAGCATATTTGTTTTTGCCTTTTTCAAGCAATCTTTTATATATAGGGTAATTAACGCTGACGCCGATAATACCCAATATGCCTATAACTATTCCGAGCGCCACCGTAAACGCCGAACCTGTGCCGATAACGCGCATAGAAAGGCACATACCCGTGCCAAGCACAAGTGACATAACCACACCGAAGGTATAGGCAAAAATATTTGCCGGACTTTTGGCTTTCATATCAAGTTTTTTGAGCGCCACAACCTTTGATGTGTCTTTGGGCGCGTATTCGTTGGCAATGGCTTCTGCATAAATTTTATCTGTATTCATAATATAACCTCTTTTTTATAAATATTTTATTACCGACAAGGTTACTGCGCACATAACCCAGCGACAATAAAATTATATCGGTTATATTACAAAAACTGAACAACATCATTTAAAACTTGTGTTGATTTAAAAGTATATTTTATTATAGCATACTTTTCAACTTAAACAAACTTATTCTAAATTAAACGACGGAGATTTATTCTCCGTCTTTTAATTTGCACTGTTTACCCGCGTGGTCTATGATGTAATTATCTTTCATAATCAAATCACTTATAAACACAAACTCATAACCCTCATCTTTTAAGCATTTAAGCACCGTTGGCAAGGCTTCGGGCGTGTGTTCGGCATCGT
>JAXJVR010000088.1:0-9177 GCA_036308405.1 Acutalibacteraceae bacterium | reverse complement strand
GTCGCCGCCGAGACCCCAGAATTTGCACTCGATTGTGCCTTCAGCCGCTGTGTTAGGTGCTGCTTCTTCATCGAGTGAAAGATTTGTAACATCATCTTTAATACCGATTGTAAAGTTGTGACGGGGAGCGTCTTTTGCAAGTTCTTTATATACAGCAAATACGCTTGCAGGAGGTGTGTCTTTTGAACCGAGACCGTAACGACCACCTACAACAGTATCAACTTTGCGACCTGTCTGTGCAAGTGCGCTTACAACATCCATATAAAGCGGTTCGCCGAGTGAACCGGGTTCTTTTGTTCTGTCAAGAACAGCAATCTTCTTAGCGGTTGCAGGGATAGCCTCAACCAACTTTTCAGCGCTGAACGGACGGTAAAGTCTTACTTTTACAAGACCTACTTTTTCGCCTGCTGCGGTAAGGTAGTCAATAACTTCTTCAGCAACATCGCAGATTGAACCCATAGCAATGATTACGCGTTCTGCATCGGGTGCGCCGTAGTAGTTAAAGAGTTTATAGTCAGTGCCGAGTTTAGCATTAACCTTGTCCATATATTCTTCAACAATAGCGGGAAGTGCTGTGTAGTATTCGTTACAAGCTTCTCTGTTCTGGAAGAAGATATCGTCATTTTCATGTGAACCGCGCATTACGGGGCGTTCAGGGTTAAGAGCACGCTTACGGAATGCTTCAACAGCGTCCATATCGCACATTTCTTTAAGGTCTTCATAGTCCCAAACCTGAATTTTTTGAATTTCGTGTGAAGTGCGGAAACCGTCAAAGAAATTGATAAACGGAACGCGGCCTTTAATAGCAGAAAGGTGTGCTACAGCCGAAAGGTCCATAACTTCTTGAGGATTGGTTTCTGCGAGCATAGCAAAACCTGTCTGACGGCAAGCGTAAACGTCGGAATGGTCACCGAAAATGTTAAGCGCGTGACTTGCTACGCAACGAGCAGATACATGGAATACTGCCGGTAACAATTCGCCTGCGATTTTATACATATTAGGAATCATCAAAAGAAGACCCTGTGAAGCGGTAAATGTGGTTGTGAGCGCACCTGCTGCGAGTGAGCCGTGAACTGTGCCTGCTGCGCCTGCTTCAGATTGCATTTCAACAACATTAACCTTTGTTCCAAAGATATTTTTTAAGCCCTGAGCTGACCACTGGTCAACATAGTCTGCCATAGGGCTGGACGGTGTGATAGGATAAATGCCTGCTACTTCTGTAAACGCATAAGCAACATGCGCCGCAGCATTGTTACCGTCCATGGTTTTAAACTTTCTAGCCATGAAAATTCCTCCAAAAAATTTTTAGTTTGAGAGTCTGTGGCATATAAACGCTCTCATACTGATATATAATAACACTTTTTCTTTCAAATGTAAATAAAAAAATGACGAATTTTTACACAAACTTGCAAAAATTCGTCATTTTACAGCTTTAAAAAATTTATTATTTCAGTTCATAACTTATATCGAGTGAAAAATTGGGATTATAATACGGGTCACCTTTTTCAAGTTTAGCACTCCATTTTTTGCTGAACCTTTCAACTTCGGCTAAAAAGCGTTCTTGATTTTCGGAATCTGTATCAAGTCCCCTGCTCAATGATTCATAGTGATAAAGTTCACAGAAAGGATTAAATATATTTTGTAAACCCGACTCACCTAATTTTAAGCAAAAATCAACATCGTTATAGGCTACTGCCTGTTCTTCATCAAAGCCGCCGACTGCTTCATATTTTGATTTTTTGACCATAAGGCAAGCCGCAGTTACTGCAGTTATGTTTTGCACATAAAACATCTTGCCCATATAACCGAGATTTGAAGAGTCTACCATATAATGACTGTGACCGGCTATTCTGTCACTGCCGAGCCCCAAAATAATACCGCCGTGTTGCACGGTATTATTCGGGTAAAATAGTTTAGCTCCGACAGCGCCCACATTATCTTGTTGCGCATACATAAGCAATTCTTCAATCCAACCCGGTGTTATAACCTTGGTATCATTATTAAGTAACAGCAAATATTCACCGTTACAGTTTTTTACCGCGTAATTATTTATTGCCGAATAATTAAACGGCTTATCGTATGATAAAATATTTATGTTTTTATCTTTTTTAAGCTCACTGTAATAATCCAAAACATCACTTTCGGAACTGCCGTTATCAACAATTACTATTTCGTAGTTATTATAGGTTGTTAACTCTTTTACCGATGTTATACAGCGTTTTAAATCCTCAAAATGATTTTTGTTAGGAATTATTATTGAAACAAGCGGGTTGCCCTTTATCTTATAATTTATTCGATAAATAGTCGGAAATGCCGGTGAACTTGTAACGGTAGATTCAATGCCTTTTGAGGCAAGAAAGTCGTGAACAGCTCTTTGACCCGCCTTAATGGCATAGGTTTTTGAGTTTATATCCATAGCAACCGAGTTTGCATGAGAACGCCAAAAATACAACAG
Source organism: Acutalibacteraceae bacterium (assembly GCA_036308405.1). Classification (GTDB taxonomy): domain Bacteria; phylum Bacillota; class Clostridia; order Oscillospirales; family Acutalibacteraceae; genus UBA737. Next base: position 6,722 of record JAXJVR010000088.1, on the reverse strand, counting down.
TTTCGGAACATGAACCACATTTTCTGCGGCATCGGTAAGACGCAAAATCATATCATGGTCCTGACTGCCGTCGTATTCATGCCTGAAATAGCCGACCTTTTCAATAAGTGAGGCGCTGAATACCGAAAAATGACAAATATAGTTATTTGCAAGCAAATTATAAAAAGCAAAATCAGGTTTGTGGTGATATGTAATTATGTTTGTAATATCATCCTCTAAAAAAGTAGCTTCATCTGTATAAACAAAGTCTGCGTTTTTATCGCAAATTGCCTTCATACACTCAAACAATGCCGACGGGTGTAATATATCATCGTGGTCGAAAAGCGCTATATAATCACCTGTTGCCATTTTTATGCAGGCATTTGTATTTTCCGAAATTCCGAGATTTTTTTCAAGTTTTTTATAAACTATGCGCTTATCTTTTTTTGCTAACTTTTTGCACACATTTTCAACATATTCAAATTTTTCTGTGCTGCCGTCGGCAAGGCACAACTCCCAATTTGAATATGTCTGATTTTGAACCGACTTTATCATATCGCGCAAAAACTTTTCGGGCGTATTGTAAAGCGGAACTAAAACGCTGAATTTAATATTCTTTGAAAATTTGTATTTCTCTTCAAACTTTCTTTGCTCTTTTGAAATAACAGATTCATCTTTTTTATTTCCGCCTAAAAAGGCAACATAACTGTCGAGTTGTCTTTTTGCGCCTTTAAAACCGCCTCGCAGGAAGCCTTTGCACCAAACGGCAATTTTAAGCAGTTTTTTATGACTTATCAAAAAGTTTTTTAACGCTTGAGAAATTTTTCTAAAAGGAGCGGTAGCGCGCCAAAAGAAGCTGTTTTGAATCTCATTATAAGCCGTAACTATCGCCGAATGTTCAGATTCAAGTTGTGAATATCTGTAACTTAAATCATCGTATTCAGACTTTAATGCTTCAAATTTTGAATCTGTTTCAACAACATTTTCATTTATATTCATAATTTTAACTTTCACTTCCCCACAACTTTTTACAAAGATAACTTACTTGTGCTATTATACTATGTTTTTAATTCTTTGTAAACAAAAAACTATTGTAAATTGTTGGTTTAAATTTTGCTTTAAAATAATGCTGTTATACAAAAGATGTTACAAAATACTGTATACCTACAAATAAGTTCCAATAAATAACTGCAAAGACAGCATATTTATCGGCATTATGATTAACAGTGACAAATTTATTTCTGATTATTAAAAACGCAACTATTAACAACGGAATAAAGTAACGTCCTTGAACGCCTTCAATAGTATCATAAGAAATCGGAGTCCAGGCCAAAAACAGTGAAGAAAAAATCAATACTACAGATAGAATTGATAATATAAAAATCCACAACTTATTTGCAAAGTTGATATGGCAAATCTCGTTATCGCGCGCCATAAATGCATATATGATAAAGAAATAAAAAGGAATATATGCATAAGTAGGAATTGAAATTTGGAACCAACCTAAATGAGAACCAACTAATGTGTTAAAATAGAATTCTCCTCGCACAAACAAAGTTCTCACATAAATTTTAAGAGTTTCTATCGGATTTTTCAGCACCCAAGACAAACTTCTTGTAGGTTCATTTGCCCACCAAAGTTCTGTTGAGGTTGCGGAACTTTCAAAACCCTTAATTTGCAACAAAAGTAAAAATATAAAAGAAACGAAAACTATACCTGTTTTAATTAAGAAAACTTTTTTTGAAGAAAAATTGAATTTTTCTTTGGGAATTATAAATACCAACAAAATTACCGGCAAATATACCAATTTAGACGGTGCTACCAACATAGCAAATGCCGTGCAAATTACAATATCTTTGATTGTTACAAATCCGTCCTTTTCGCGCATATAAAGAACCTGCGCGACAAACATCATTACAAACGCAATTATCTGTGAATCGTATGAATATGATGCAATTAAATGCAAAGACATAGGTAGCGTTGAAATAACGAAAATCGCCATTTTACCGTAAGGAATTCGTTTTATTGCCCACCAAGTCATAAGAGCGTATGCAACAATGTTAAATATTCTTCCGAAATAAAATGTAATTATCGGGCTAAAGCGGAATAAACGAGCTAACGCTATTCCTAAAGCGGAAAAAATATAACCAAACGGAGCATTTGAATTTCCTGTAACGGTATAAGCTTCAAATACGGTTAAATCGTTATTTTTTGAAAAGAAGGAAAAACTTTCCTTTATGTTATAAAAATAGTCTGCATTTTGTTGAGCCGAAAATATAGAGTTATACCAATCGGCATCACTTTGCCTAATCACTGCATAGTCAGTCTTTGCCTGTTCAAAATTAAATGTAAAATAATTTGACAAACCAAAAGCTTGAAAATAATGATGCGGTTCATCAGGAACTACATGCGGCAAAAATATAAACATATAAGCAATGCTTAAAACAAGCACGCTGACAAGATATATTTTGTCAATATTTTTACGATTTTTATCTATCCAAAAATACGATAAAAAGACGGCTATAACCGCAAAAATTGCTATTACAAGAAACTTTCTTGCAACACCTACAGAATCAAAAGAAGAAAAACTGCGTTTACACAAAGTTTCATATTGAAACCATATAAACATCAACATAAATATTGCCATTATTGCTAACACCAATATTTTTTTGCTTTTCTCTAAAAATTTATTGAAATTCATTTAAACTCCTCATATTCTATAAATTTAGAACCGTAAATTTAAACTATCTGTCTTCTCTGAAATAGTTAAGGCCTAAACTTGCGGGGGGTTGATGTTCTCTGTTTTTACGCATACTTGTAATAATAAGCACGATAATGGTTACTACATAAGGCAACATTTTAAACAATTCCTGTGTTTCAACGCCAAGACCGGGTATATAGTTGTTTGCGTTGCAAAGCGCACCGAAAAGGAACGAGCCGACAATTGCCATAGACGGTTTCCAGAGAGCGAATATAACAAGCGCAATAGCCATCCAACCGCGGTCACCGAAAGCATTGTTAGACCAAACACCGCTTGCGTATGACATTACATACTGCAAACCGCCGAGTCCTGCAATAGCGCTGCCGATGCAGGTAGCAACATATCTGTATTTTACAACATTTATACCTGCCGCGTCTGCCGTTGCGGGATTTTCACCTACCGAACGCAGATTAAGACCCACGCGGGTGCGATTAAGCACAAATGACACTATTATTGCAATTATAATTGCGACATAAGTTAAAAAGTCGTGAGATAAAAACAGTTCACCGAACCATCCGAGTTTATCTGCTAAAGGCAGTTTTGCCGAAAAGAACGAACTTGTTTTTGTAAGAGCAACTGACGGCAATTCGCTGTTGGTGATGTTTATAAGCGATGCGCCCAAAAAATTGCCCAAGCCAATACCCAAAGTGGTAAGGGCAAGACCTGTTACATTTTGATTTGCGTGTAATGTAACGGTCAAAAAACTGTATATAAGTCCCATAAGCGTTGCACCTGCAACAGAACAAAGCAATGGGATTATAATTGCCAAGAAGGGATTCATAGCGGCAATGTCATTGCCGCAGGAATTTTCATAAAGAAAAGAGCCGACAACGCCGCTTATAGCGCCGACATACATTATACCCGGAATACCCAAATTTAAGTGACCGGATTTTTCGGTAACTATTTCACCTACCGAGCCATACAAAAGCGGAACACCAAGCAAAATAGCGCGGCAAATAAACTGAATAATCATACATTGCCCTCCTTCTTGTGCTTAAACTTAACTGAATAGTTTATAAAGAATTCGCAACCGACCAACATTAAAATAACAATGCCGACCATTATTTCAGAAAAAGACGAATTAAGAAACGCAGTATCTGCAACCTTTGCGACACCGATGCGTAAGAATACAACGATGGCTGTCATAACAACCATTATAAACGGATTAAACTGTCCGAGCCATGACATCAAAATAGCCGTAAAGCCCTGACCGCCGACACTGTTAACATTTATACTGTGGTCCTTACCTGCTACCAACAACATACCGGTAACACCGCACACAGCGCCCGATATAATCATTGTGCGAATAATAACCTTTTTTACATTTATGCCTATATATCTTGCCGTGTTTTGACTTTCACCGACAACAGATATTTCATAACCCTGCTTGCTGTATTTAAGATAAACATACATAGCTACGGTTATAAAAGCAACAATCATAATGTTTACAAAATAATCGTTACTGCCCACACTCGGAAAATTGCCGTATTCGACAGGGTTAATAACATTAGAGCCGCCGCCTTTAATATAAACATAATAAGCGATAATTTGAGTTGCTATATAGTTCATCATCAAGGTAAACAGAGTTTCGTTTGTATTAAACCATGCTTTAAACAGCGCCGGTATAACACCCCAAATTGCACCTGCAATAATGCTTGTTATTGCAATAACAGCGATAAGCACCGGATAAGGCAGTTTGTTGCCAAGCTCTATCATACAAATCATAGAAGCAAGACCGCCCATAAGAGCCTGTCCCTCTGCACCGCAGTTCCAAAACTTCATTTTAAACGCAGGGGTAAGCGCTAATGCAAGGCATAACAAAATTGCAATTTCCTGCAAATATTTCCAAAGCATTGTTGTTCTGCCTTCAAAAAGTCTGCCGAAAACACCCGAAAACATTATGCCGTATGTTTCGCCGAGACCCTTGCCCCCTACCATCATACACAAAAGACCTACTATAAAAAAGGAAACAACAATTGTAATCGCGCGCACAATCCATGCTTTCCATGTAGGCATATCGTCACGCTTTACAACATGAAAAAGCGGCTCACGATGATTTTTTGTTTTTGCAATTTCTGCCGTTTTAGCCATTTGCGTTTTCCTCCTTTTTATGTCCCATTTTAGTCATAAGCAAACCGATTTCTTCTTTTGAGGTGTTTCTGCCGTCAACGATACCGGTTATCTTACCGGAACCTATAACCATAATTTTGTCGCAAAGTTCTACAAGCACATCAAGGTCTTCGCCCACAAAAATTATTGCAACACCCTTTTCCTTTTGCTCGTTTAAAAGATTATATATCATATAAGAAGAGTTAATATCAAGTCCTCTTACGGGGTATGCCACCATAAGCACTGTGGGTGATGCCGCAATCTCACGGCCTACAAGCACTTTTTGAACATTACCGCCTGAAAGACGGCGAACCGGAGTAGAAACGCTTGGTGTTACAACACCCAAATCATTTATAATCTTAGTTGCCAAATCTTTTGGGTCTTTTCTTTCAAGAAACATAGAGTGACCTTTTGAGTAGCTGCGAAGCATCATATTGTCAACTATATCCATATTACCTACAAGTCCCATACCCAAACGGTCTTCGGGAACAAATGAAAGTCTGACTCCCATATTTCTTATTTGCATAGGCGTTTTATCACGCAAATTTTCGGTCTTTTCGGTTTTGGGGTCAAAATACAAAATATCGCCGTGTTCAACCTTTTGCAAACCCGCAATTGCCTCAAGCAGTTCGCGCTGACCGCTGCCCGCAATACCGGCAATACCGAGTATTTCACCCGAACGGACGGTAAACGAAACATCATCAAGCACAGTAACACCCTGACGGTCCTGACAAGTAACATTGTTAACAACAAGGCGGTCAACAGTATCGTGCGGCTCAGTGCGTTTTATATTAAGTTCTACCTTTTGACCTACCATCATTTCGGTAAGTTCGTTTTCATTGGTTTCACTTGTTTTTACGGTGCCTATATATTCACCCTTACGCAAAACAGATACCCTATCTGAAAGTGACAATACTTCATGCAATTTGTGAGTGATTATTATAATACACTTGCCGGCATCACGCATACGGCGTAAAATAGCAAAAAGTTTTTCGGTCTCTTGCGGAGTAAGAACGGCTGTAGGCTCATCAAGAATAAGAATATCTGCACCTCTGTAAAGCACTTTAATAATCTCTACCGTCTGTTTTTCAGACACAGACATTGTATAGATTTTCTTATTAGGGTCAAGTTCAAAACCATACTGTTCGCTAATTTCTTTTATCTGTTTTGTAGAAGACTTAAGGTCATATTTACCGTCATCGAGGCCGAGAACAATATTTTCGGTAGCAGAAAAAACATCAACAAGCTTGAAATGCTGATGTATCATACCTATCTTATATGCAAATGCGTCTTTAGGCGAGGTTATAACCGCCTCTTGTCCGTCAATAAAAATCTGACCTTCATCGGGAAAATATATACCCGAAATCATATTCATAAGTGTTGTTTTACCGCTGCCGTTTTCTCCCAAAACAGAAAGAATCTCGCCGCGGTATGCGGTAAGATTAACGTTTTTGTTGGCAACTACCTTGCTGCCAAACGTTTTTGTTATATTTTTGAGTTGAATAGCAGGTTGTTTTGTCACAATAAACCTCCTCTTTTTTGTCTAATTCTCAATGAATGGTTGAATTAGTTTCAGCCATTTATTCAAAATTAGTCTGAGGCGGGAGTTTCCTCCCGTCTCAGACACAGAGTTAATTAATAAGCTTCGTCAAGAAGAGTGATACCGTCAATTCTTACGTCAAAGTAAGGAGCTGAACGATGCTTTGATTCGTAGAATACGCCGTTTTCAATAACTTCTGTATCCTTTTCGAAGTTTGCATCATTATCAACGTCAGCCTTGTAAGAATCTAACTTCTTGCCTTCAACTGTGAAGTTAGCTGCATCAAATACCTGAAGAGAACCGTCAAGGAGCTTGCCTTTAACTTCTTCAAGC
>JAXJVR010000087.1:0-4556 GCA_036308405.1 Acutalibacteraceae bacterium | reverse complement strand
CCTTTGAAGAATGCGGTGTTATCCCCGAATTTTACGCCAACAGAACACGCTCTTTTGACGAAATTACACCTTGGGAACATCTTGATTACCGAATTACAAAAGAATTTTTAATTCGTGAAAATATGTTGGCTCATGCTGAAAAAACCACGCCGAACTGCCGTCAAAAGTGCGCAGGTTGCGGTGCAAATTCTTACGGAAAGGGTGTTTGCTTTGAAAAGCGTTAGACTGTTTTACACAAAACACGGCAGGATGCGTTTTATTTCGCACCTTGATATGACTCGATTTATGGCGCGTGTTATAAGGCGCGCGGAGCTTCCGGTATGGTATACCGAAGGCTTTAATCCGCACCTTTATATGACCTTTGCACTGCCCTTATCTTTAGGCTTTGAAAGCGAATATGAAGCGGTAGACATCCGTCTTTTGCAAGACGATTACGATTTAAGCATCCTTTGTGATAAATTAAACGCCGTATGCCCCGAATACATACGCTTTTTTGATGCAAAAGAGCCCCAAAAAAAGACTTCGGACATAGCTTTTGCCGAGTTTAATATTGTTTTCGACGATGCGGGCGAAATAAAAGATAATTTAAACGAATTTTTAAACCGCGATAACATAACGGTTTTAAAAAAGACTAAAAAGGGCGATTTAAAAGAAATTCAAATAGCCGATAAATTAAAAGATTTTTCGCTTGATATCAAAGACGGCAACACCGTGTTAAAAATTACCCTGCCCGCAGGCAGCGCCGAAAATATCAACCCCGAACTTTTTTTGAACAAGTTTTTTGAAATTTACGAAAAATATTACTGCTGTGTGATTACCCGCACGGCAATACTTGATAAAGAAAAGAATTTGTTTAAATAAACCGCAAAAAAACTGCCGTAATTTACTTTACGGCAGTTTTTGTTTTATTCTACTATTTCGATTTTAATCATATCGGTATTGCCCGAAATTCCGTTGGTTGTTCCGCCGGTAATTAAAACCTTGTCGCCCGATTTAAGATTAAGCTGTTTTTTTGCGGCGTTGACTGCCGAATAAAAAAGCACATCGGTTGATTTATAAATTTCTGATTTTACGGGAATTATGCCCCAAGAAAGCGCCAACTGTCTGCGCGTTTTTTCATCGGCGGTAAAACCGATTATGTCCATAGGCGGTCTGAATCTCGAAACCATACGCGCCGTCATACCCGAAAGCGAACAAACCACTATGCACTTTGCGTCAACATCCATAGCCATAGCGCACGCCGAGTGCGAAAGCGCATCGACAATATTTTTAATTTTAAAATCGTAACGCAAGAAGCGCTTGTTGTAATGTATATTCTTTTCGGTCTGCTCTGCAATACGCGCCATAGTTTCAACTGTGCGCACGGGGTATTTACCCGCCGCGGTTTCGCCCGAAAGCATAATAGCGCTTGTGCCGTCATAAACCGCGTTGGCAACGTCGCTTATTTCGGCACGGGTCGGTCTCGGATTGGTAATCATAGACTCAAGCATTTCGGTAGCGGTTATAACCCTTTTACCGAGCAATCGGCATTTGGTAATAAGCTTTTTTTGAATATCGGGCAGTTCTTCAAAAGGAATTTCTACACCCATATCGCCTCTGCCTATCATAATGCCGTCGCACTCGTTGCAGATTTCTTCAATATTATCAACGCCCGAACGGTTTTCTATTTTAGCGATAAGGCTTACCCTTGCAGACGGATTTACCTTGCTTATATACTTCTTTACATCGCGCAAATCTTGAGCGTTTGACACAAAAGAGCAAGCAATAAAATCAACATCGTTATCAAGTCCGAATTTAATATCCGCCTTGTCCTGCTCGCTTAAATATTCTTGCTTTAATACTTTGCCGGGAAACGCCATACTCTTGCGGTCTGACAACACGCCGCCCGCAACAACCGTGCATATTACATCGGGTTTTTCGATTTTTTTAACCTTAAAAATAAGCAAGCCGTTGTTAAGCAAAATTTCATCGCCGACGCTCATATCTTCGCAAAGGCCTTTGTAAGTTACGCTGACTTTTTCGTTGTCGCCGACAACATCATCGGTAGTAAACGAAAAGGTGTCGCCCTCTTTCAACTCGATTTTACCGTTTTCAAAGGTTTTTATACGGTATTCGGGACCCTTGGTATCAAGCAGTATTGCAATAGGCAAATCAAGTTTTTCACGCACGGTTTTTACAAGCTTAATTTTTTCGGTATGCTGTTCGTGAGTTCCGTGCGAAAAATTAAGGCGGGCTACATTCATACCGGCTTTGCACATTGCCTCTAATGTTTCAAGATTTTCACAAGCCGGTCCTATGGTGCAAACAATTTTGGTTTTTCTCATCTGCTATACTCCTGAAATGTGTTTTATATTAGTATGCTTTACCCCAATAGAGCATTTTATCCGCTTTTTTACCGCAACAAACACAAGTGTCTGATATATGCTCCTGCTCAAAGGGTATACAGCGTGATGTTATGCCTGCAACCTCTTTAAGTTTATCTTCACATTCGCGGTCACCGCACCACATAGCGCGTATAAATCCGGGTTTTGTTTCGGCAATTTCTTTGATTTCGTCAAGCGTTTTTGCGTCATAAGTCATTGACTCACGGCGCGATAGCGCCTTATTGTAAAGCGCGTCGTGATACTCGGCAAGCAGTTCGGGTATTCTTGTTTCAAGTTCATCAAGATTTACAAAAATCTTTTCGCGGTTATCACGGCGAACAACTACGCACTGATTGTTTTCAATATCGCGCGGACCGATTTCTATACGAAGCGGAACGCCCTTCATTTCATATTCGGCAAATTTCCAACCGGGAGTCTGCTCCGAAGAATCGAGTTTAACACGGCAAACTTTTTTAAGACCTGCGCAAACCTCTTCTGCCTTTTCAAGCACGCCTGCTTTGTGTGATGCTATAGGCACGATTACCACCTGTATGGGCGCGATAGCCGGCGGCAATACGAGTCCGTTATCGTCACCATGAGTCATAATAACCGCGCCGATAAGTCGGGTTGTAGTGCCCCAGGATGTCTGATAAGGATAAACGAGTTTATTTTCTTTATCGGTATACTGCACGCCGAAAGCGCGTGAAAAACCGTCGCCGAAATAGTGCGATGTTCCGCTTTGAAGTGCCTTACCGTCGTGCATAAGCGCCTCGATTGTGTATGTAGCTTCAGCGCCGGCAAAACGCTCTTTGTCGGTCTTTTGTCCCTTAACTACCGGCATAGCAAGCGCGGTTTCGGCAAAACGGGCATAAACATTAAGCATTTGTTCGGTTTCTTTTTTTGCCTCTTCGGCAGTTGCGTGAAGTGTATGACCCTCTTGCCACAAAAATTCACGCGAGCGCAAGAACGGACGGGTAGTTTTTTCCCAACGGACTACACTGCACCACTGATTATAAAGTTTAGGCAAATCACGGTAAGAATGAACTATATTTTTAAAGTGGTCGCAAAACAGCGTTTCGGATGTGGGGCGCACGCAAAGGCGCTCTTCAAGTTCTTCTTCACCGCCGTGTGTTACCCAAGCAACCTCGGGCGCAAAACCTTCAACATGGTCTTTTTCTTTTTGCAAAAGACTTTCGGGTATAAAAAGAGGCATATACACATTTTCGTGGCCGAGTTCTTTAAACATACCGTCCATAATTCTTTGAATATTCTCCCAAATAGCGTAACCGTATGGGCGTATAATCATACAGCCTTTAACCGAGGCATAATCAATAAGTTCTGCCTTAAGGCAAACATCGGTATACCATTTTGCAAAGTCTTCATCCATAGAAGTAATTGATTTAACTAACTTTTCATTTTCTTTCATAATTATCACCAATATCTTTTAATTATCTTTAGTATTATAAAATATATTTTGTTTATTTGCAACTGTTATTTAACGAATGAATTAAAGTAATCAAGCACACCCAGCGTAATGGCGTCCGCCTTTGCGTTGTTTGTGTTTTCATCGCTTATACCTGCAAAATCCTGCGGATTTGAAATAAAGCCGTTTTCGATAAGCACCACCGGACACGATGTAACGCGTGCAAGATAAAAATAATGCCACCCGATTTGTGTTTTACCGTAAATGCCTGCTTGCAAAGTGCGGTCACAGATGTTTTTAAGCGCTTTGCCCGAAAAGGCGTTAAAACTGTAAAAACTTGCGCCCGAAGCCGAAGAACGCGTGCTTGAATCGTGATGTAACGATATGCAAAGGTCGGGAGCTTCACGCCGTAAAAACTCACACCTTGCATCAGACGACATAGACACATTATCGCTTCTTGTCATAACAACCGTAGCACCGTAACTTTCAAGCCTCGATTTTAACTTAAACGCAAGCGACAGGTTGCGTTCTGCCTCGCACATGGTTTGCGGTTGCAAACCCGGCGCGCCTATATCTCTTCCGCCGTGGCCTGCGTCAATCACAATTTTAACACCGTTCAAATTATTTTGCGCGACAACTTCCGTTGGGTTTAAAAAAGAAAATACAAGTTGCCCCGCGCTGTTATATTCGGCATTCCAACCGTAAAAAGCGCCCACCCGCTTTAAATAAAGCCTTAATATGACGCCGTCGCTTGCAGGTATAATCTGCAT
>JAXJVR010000086.1:0-3982 GCA_036308405.1 Acutalibacteraceae bacterium | reverse complement strand
GTATACATAAGTTTGTTAAAAACAAAATTTTGCAAAAAGTTTGCGGGAACATTTTTGTCAATGGGTCTTGGGTCAACCGAAAATTTTTGACCCGACATAACGCCTGCATCAAGCAACTGTTGCATAAGGTCATACACGGGTGACATAACCTTAAGACCGAATGATGTTACAAGATGATTGTTTTTTGATGTAATAGGCACTAATTTTTCAGCTTCAAAGGCATCGCCGTACATAACCATGGTTTTCATAACCTTTGCCATGGTTTCGCCCTTTTCGCCGTCAAGTATAGCCTGCTGTTCGGGGGTTAATATCATAAAGACACTCTCCTTTAGCTTTTATATTTTTAATAATTACAGTTTCATTGCCTTATCCCACGCTTGCCAGATAACCGTGCGCAGATTACCCACCTTATCGGCGTCACCCACTATGTGTATGTGACTGCCCTTTTTAGCTATGGGAGCCGGATTATAGCCTACAGACATAATTACGCTGTCGGCATCAATCTTAAACTGTTTACCGTATTTAATATCCTCTGCCCAAACACAACCGTCTTCAATAGAGGCAAGTTTGGTTTCAAGATGAACGGGCACTTTATTTGTCTTAAAGAAATCACGCAGATAACTTGTGTTTGCAAGGCAGATGCCCTTTGTGGTGATAAGGTCATCCTGAAACTCAATAATAGTCGGCTTTTTGCCCTGCAAATAAAGGTCATAGGCAATTTCACAACCGGTAAGGCCGCCGCCTACTATAACAACATTTTCGCCCACCTGCTTTTCTCCGAGCAGATATTCGCACGTTTCAATAGCTTTTTCAGCGCCTTTAACATTTAATTTGCGAGCCGTAGCGCCGGTTGCTATAATCACTTCATCCGCATTTAAAGATTTAACATCGGTAACTTCGGTGTTAAGTTTTACGGTTATGGGGTATTTCTTTATCTCACGGTTATACCATGCAATAAGCGCCTTGTCTTTTTCTTTAAAAGATGGTGCCGCCGCGGCAATAAATACACCGCCTAATTTATCGCTCTTTTCATACAGTGTAACATTATGACCGCGTTTAGCGCAAACGAGTGCTGACTCCATACCGCCGATACCGCCGCCGATTATTGCAATATTTTTAACCTTATCGGCTTTTACAATGTGATATTTTTTAGACTGCATGGTTTCGGGGTTAAGCGCGCAACGGGCAAGACCCATGGTATCAGACAAATCTTGTGTATTAGCGTGACCTTTTGAAGATGAAAAATTAAAGCACGCATTGTGACAGCAAATGCAGGGTTTAATATCCTCTTCGCGTTCTTCTATAAGTTTTGTTACCCACTCGCCGTCGGTTAAGAACTGACGCGCAACACCGACTGCATCGATTTTGCCTTCACTTACGGCTTTAGCGCCTGCATCGGGTTCCATACGGCCGGCGCAAACTACCGGAATATCAACAAATTCTTTAATGTGTGCAACATCGTCCAAATTGCAGTTTTGCGGCATATACATAGGCGGATGCGCCCAATACCAACTGTCATAAGTTCCGTTATCGGCATTAAGCATATCATAACCTGCGTCTTGCAGATACTTTGCCGCCTTTTCGCTTTCTTGCATATCTCTGCCGACTTCTGTGTAATCTTCACCCGGCATTGCACCCTCGCAAAAACCTTTCATTTTTGACTCTACCGAATAGCGCAGTGAAACGGGATAATCTTCACCGCAAGCCTCTTTAATTGCCTTAACAACTTCTACGGCAAAGCGGTAACGGTTTTCAAAACTGCCGCCGTATTCATCGGTGCGTTTATTAAAGAATTCTATTGCGAATTGGTCAAGCAAATAACCCTCATGAACAGCGTGAACCTCAACGCCGTCAACACCGGCATCACGGCAGAGTTTTGCCGTTTTTGCAAAAGCCTCGATAATCTCGTGTATCTGCTCTTTGGTCATTTCGGGGCAGTCAATATCGGGCGCCCAGCGAGCCGGTTGCACACTCGGACTTGCAAGTTCGTGTGAAGTATCAATAATAGGCTTAATAATAGCTCTTGTGAGCTTGTTTTTATGAAGCGGTGCTATCATTTCGGTTATAGCCCAGCTTCTGCCCATACCTGCCGTAAGCTGAACAAACAGTTTTGCACCGGTTTTATGTATTTCGTCCATAAAAACCTTAAGCTCATCAAACATTTTCGGGTTTTGCCAAAGCCACTTGCCCCAAAAAGTATCACGCAGAGGCGCAATACCGGGAATTATAAGTCCGACATTGTTTTTAGCCCTTTCAAGAAACAAATTTGCCGCCTCTTTGTCAAAATGACAACCGCCGAGTTCAAACCAGCCGAAAAGTGATGTTCCGCCCATGGGACACATAACAATTCTGTTTTTAATCTCAACATTGCCAATCTTCCAAGGGGTGAATAACGCTTCGTATTTTTGCTCCATTTTCTCACTGCTTTCTTTTTTAATTTTAATAATATACTACAATTATTATACTTTATATTACAAATAAAATCAAGCAAACGATTAATGTATTTGATGTATAGATGCGACTTTAAAGAAGCAAAAATCTCATAAATTCAGGGAACGCACAAAAATGCGTTCCCTGAACAGTTAAAATCGTTTATATATACCGCTGTATATGTTATTCTGTAAGCGCGAAATACAAGATTACCACTATACCCAAGATTATACGGTATATGCCGAAAGCTTTAAAGTCGTGCTTTTTAACATAAGACACCAAAAACTTAATCGCGAATATAGATACAACAAATGAAACGATGCAACCCACCGCTAAAATTATAAGCTCTGCCGAAGTAAACATAAGTCCGTCAGCAAAGAACTTTATCAACTTTATGGCGCTTGCGCCGAACATTGCGGGAATACCCAAAAAGAACGAAAATTCCGCCGCAACTGTGCGTGAAGTGCCGAGCAGAGTTGCGCCGAGTATGGTAGAGCCGCTTCGCGAAGTGCCCGGCACTAACGAAAGACACTGAATAAGACCGATGTAAAACGCTTTCTTATAAGGCATTTTGTCAAGGTCTGTAACAGTTTCGCGCTTTTTTATGCTTTCAATAATTATAAATAACACACCGTAAACTATAAGCGCCGCCGCCACAACATAAGCGCGCATATCGCCTGTTAACATTTGGTCAATCTGCTTATCAAAAGCAAGACCTACAATAGCCGCCGGAATACTTGCTATAAGGATTTTAACCCAAAGCAGAATTTTGTCGATGTAAATATAGTTATTGCAAAAACGCTTTGCGCCGTTATGCTTACCGTTTTCTTCAAAAAAAGGCGTTACCTGCGTGCTTTTTTTATGAAAAGGCCAAAGCTTGTTCCAAAACAGTATAACAACCGCAAGAATTGCGCCAAGCTGAATAACCACCAAAAACAAATCTAAAAATTCATCGCGAACATTAAGTTTTATAAACTCGTCAACCAAAATCATGTGACCGGTGCTGCTTATAGGCAACCACTCGGTAATACCCTCGACTATGCCTAAAACAAAGGCTTTTAAAACCTCAATAAATTCAACCATATTTTAACCTCATATTTCACTAAATCGGCTGTAAAAAACAAAAGTTTTTTACAGCCATATAATTTATTTATATTACTTTTTACCTGTAAGTTCTTTGTAAAGACCTATATAAGCGCTTGCTGAAGCAGACCAGCTGTTGTTGCAAGCCATACCGCGTTTACGCAGTATATCCCAACCGTCTTTGTCGGAATAACCGCTAAGAGCGCGCCAAACGGCATTTTCCATTTCGTGCGCGTTAAAGTTTCTGAAAGTAAAGCCGTTGCCGTTACCGTCACCACTGTCGGTTATGGTATCGTTAAGACCGCCGGTTTCACGCACGATAGGCACTGTGCCGTAACGCAAAGCGACCATTTGCGCAAGTCCGCACGGTTCGCTCTTGCTCGGCATCAAAAACATATCTGCTCCGGCGTAAATGCGGTGCGCAAGCGTTGCGTCAAAGCCGAGCTTAAGTCCTACTTTGTCGGGGTAT
>JAXJVR010000085.1:0-5065 GCA_036308405.1 Acutalibacteraceae bacterium | reverse complement strand
CTGCTTGTGTCTGCAAGCGCTGTTGCATAATCCGAAGAAAACGCCGACATCTCACCCATGGGCGAATATTTTTTAAATATGACTTCACCCTCGCTGCCTGTGTAAATTTCTAACGGGTCGC
This sequence comes from Acutalibacteraceae bacterium, assembly GCA_036308405.1. Classification (GTDB taxonomy): domain Bacteria; phylum Bacillota; class Clostridia; order Oscillospirales; family Acutalibacteraceae; genus UBA737. Next base: position 4,944 of record JAXJVR010000085.1, on the reverse strand, counting down.
CCTCGCGTATGCGCAGGGTGCGGCGGATTTCTTTAGGTATCACCACTCTGCCCAAATCATCAATGCGGCGGACAATTCCTGTTGCTTTCATATATAAAATCCCCTTTTACAAAATAATTCACCGTTCGTTCGCAAAAATGTTATTTTGCGAGTTGTTTCTATTATCTGTAAACAGCGAAAATTTATGCGTGCATTGTATATTAAATTATATATAAAGCAATAGAAAAATTTTAATATATTCACATTACTCCGACTTGCTGAAATCTTTTTTATGCTTTTTTCTACCCAAGCACTTCCCCAAAATTATTAAGGGCGTATAAATAAACCAATAAGCAATTATCATAAACACCCATCTATAATTTTCTACGATTTCATTTGATTCAACAGAACCGATTAAGTCCGAATGTATAGTGTTGAATATAAATCTTGCCCAAAATATAGTCGGACCGGAAAACCAAGCAGTATGACCGAAAACCATTACTAAAAGCAGTTGAGTGATGAAAGTTAACAGTGTTTCGATAAACAAATGGTTCCATTGAAAATTATAATTATTATACCCATTCTTAAAGCTTAATATAAAAATCGAAATTACGGCGGAACCGAGTGATATAATAGAATTCGCTAAAATCGAAGTTTCACCTATAACCAAACCTATGGGTATACTTAAAAGAACCGTAATTAACAAACCGATACCGAAAGATGAAATAAGAATAAGACAACAAGAGTCATACTGTTTTTTCACAGGTCGCGGTCCTTGTAAATCTTTATTTCGTTTCGTTTTCACAGACTGATTCTCCAATAACAAGAAATAAAAACTGAAATGTTTTGTTTATTGCACTGTTTATTTCAAGCGTATGTGTAACTTAAAATATTATTCAATTCCGAGGTTGATATAATCTCCGTCTTCGTAGTTATATACTCGTTTGCCTATAAGGCCGGCAATAGTTTTGATGGTTTCTTCATCTTCGCTTTCTATTTCAAATATATAAATACGCTTACCGTCTTCTTCTTTTTCCTCAATTACATCGGTGCAGTTTACAAAATATTCGTCCAAAATATCCTCTAACGGATATTGGGTATCTTCACCTTCTTCTAACTCTGCATAAAGAGTTATGCAATAAGACGGTTCGGACGAAATTCCCATTTTACCACCTATTCCGCCGGTGAGGTCCTTAAATATATATTCATCATACTGTGAATATCTTTTATCATCACTATACTTATCTAAAACCAACGCTTTGATAATTTTCATTATCTGTTACCTCCGCAAATTAATCTTTTAATCTTTATATATTATATCACACAAATACAAAAAAAGAAAGACTGTAACAGCAAACGGACCATATGTATGATGTCAAAATCATACAGACGGTCCGTTTTTTAATGTATTGCTTTTTGAGAATTAGATTTTTTCGGCAACCTCGAATACCTTTGCGGGCAATTCGCTTTCATCGCAAGAAACTGTGAATACAAATTCAACATCTTCTATTTTTGAAAGTCTTTCAAGGAAAGCGGCAAGTTCGTCATAGTTGCGTGAGCCTATGCGAAGTGTTGCGTCACCGAAAATATGTGTTACATCGTTGTTGCCTGCTTTTATGCCGGCGAGCAAGCCGTAGTATTCATCATAACCGCAGATTGAAAAATCGTCTGCGTAAACAAGACGAGCTTTATGACTAACGGAAAAAGTAAGTGTGCCGCCTTTTTCTATGCAAACAACATTACCGAGACTTGTCTCTGCGGCAGAGTTAACCATTTCTACCAAATGTTTGGTCTTGCCTGCACCTTTTTTTCCTACAATAAGTTTAATCATATAAAACAACTCCTTTATATTACCGTGTTGCCACGGATTTTTTATTCCTTTATTTTGAAAGTCTTGCCTCAAGCTCTGCCTTCATATCCTCATAACCGGGTTTGCCGAGCAGGGCGAACATATTCTTTTTATAGCTTTCAACGCCGGGTTGGTCAAACGGATTTACACCGAGCATATAACCCGAAACCGCGCACGCCTTTTCAAAGAAATATATGAGTCTGCCGAGGTTTTCTTCATCGGCTTTTTCAATCGATATAACAAGGTTAGGCACTCCGCCGTCGGTATGGGCAAGCACCGTGCCCTCGAATGCCTTTTGATTTACATAAGACATTGTTTTGCCCGAAAGAAAATTAAGTCCGTCGCCGTTGTTTTTCTCTTCTTCGATAACAACATCACTGCCGTTGTCGGCTATTGTAACAACCGTTTCAAACATAATTCTTGAGCCGTCCTGAACAAACTGACCCATAGAATGCAAATCGGTTGAGAATGTTACAGACGCGGGGAACAAGCCTTTATTATCTTTGCCTTCGCTTTCGCCGAACAGTTGCTTAAACCATTCTGCCATCATTGTAAAGCGCGGTTCATAAGAAACAAGCAATTCAACCGCTTTGCCTTTGCGGTAAAACGCATTGCGAAGCACAGCGTATTGATAACAGGGATTTTTTTCAATATCCGCAATATTGTAATCGCGGACGGCGTCCTGCGCGCCTTTCATAAGCGAGTCAATATCGCAACCGGCGGCGGCAATAGGCAAAAGACCGACTGCTGTCAAAACCGAAAATCTGCCGCCGACATCATCGGGAACAACAAAGCACTCATAACCCTTTTCATCGGCAAGCGCTTTAAGCGTTCCGCGAGCCTTGTCTGTTGTGCAATATATGCGTTTTGCAGCCTCTTGCTCGCCGTAGCGCTCTTCAAGCAATTTGCGGAACACGCGGAATGCAACCGCAGGCTCGGTGGTGGTGCCTGATTTTGAGATTATATTTACCGAAACGCGTTTGCCTTCGCAAATTTTAAGCAGGTCTGAAAGTGTCGAGCCGCTTATGCTGTTGCCTGAAAAATAAATTTCGGGCACACCGTCGCGAACATTGTTGTAATAAGGTCCTTTTAAAAACTCAATAGCCGCGCGCGCGCCGAGGTAAGAGCCGCCTATGCCTATAACTAAAAGCACATCGGTGTCTGACTGAATTTTTTTAGCCGCCGCTTTTATGCGGTCAAACTCTTGCTTATCATAATCAAACGGAAGGTTAACCCAACCTAAAAAGTCATTGCCGAGGCCGTTTTTAAGGTTAACGGCGTTGTGCGCCGCTTCAAGCTGACCTAACATTCCCTTTATATCATTTTCACGAATAAAATCTTTAGCGTATGAACTGTCAAAACAAAGTGACATCTAAACCAATCCTTACTTTCTTCTCTGAATTCATTTTACATTATTTTTTGCAGATTTGCAAGCATATTACACAAAATTTCATAATAACTTTAATTTTTATTCAAGTAATCCGTTTAAAATCCACAAAAAAGCCGTTAAAAAGGTCATTTTATCAACACTTTCGGCGGCGGTTATATTAACCGAGCCTATTTGAGTGTCGCCCGAATAAAAATCCACACTGCCTACGACACTGCCTTTTTTTACGGGCGCGGTTGCAGTTTTTTCTAAATTTAATTTTTGCGTAACGCCCGAAGCGTCGCTTTTTTTAAGCAAAAGACAAAAATTATCCTTTGCTTCAATTTTTACGCTTTGCTTTACGCCGTTTTTGACGGATATTTCGCAATTACCCTCAAGATTAGGCTCAATGGAGTTGTAGGCATAGTTTGCAAAGCCGTAATCAAGCAGTTTTTTTGCGCCGTTAAAGCGGTCTTGCGAAGTTTCGCCCGACATAATAACGGCAACAAGCTCAAGACCGTCTCGTTCGGCGGTTGCCGACAGACAGTATCCCGCTTTTGACGTGGTGCCGGTTTTAAGTCCCGTTGTGCCCTTGTAAAAACGGACGAGTTTGTTTGTGTTTACAAGCTCGCTTTCGCCGCCGCGCAAAGTATCCATCCAAACGGTAGAATAATTTTTGATAAGGTCGTGCTTTATAAGTTCGGCAGACATAACAGCGACATCGTGCGCGGTAGAAATATGACCTTCGGCATCAAGACCGGTAGCATTTACAAAGTTTGTGCCGGTCATACCTAAACTTTCGGCTTTTTTATTCATCATAGCCACAAAGCCCTCTTCGCTTCCGGCTATATGCTCACCGAGTGCTACGGTGGCGTCATTTGCCGACGCTATAACCGCCGCTTTAAGCAGGTCATCAACCGTCATACTTTCGCCCGGCTCAAGCCATATTTGAGAACCGCCCATACTGCAGGCGTGCTCGCTTGCGGTTATTACATCTTCAAGCGACAGTTCACCGCGGTCAATAGCCTCGGTTACAAGCAAAAGCGACATAATTTTGGTGATAGATGCCGGTGGAAGTTGCTCGTCGGCGTTCATTTCATAAAGTATTTCACCGGTGTTAACCTCAAGCAGAACAGCCGATTTTGCCTTTATATCAAGCGTTGTGCCGACTGCCGCATCGGTGACTGCCGCGTCGATAGGTATTTCTATATCGGATATATCACATTCGCTTGACACGGTTACGGCGCAAACATTAAGGCTTAAATTTAAAACCACGCAAAAGCAAAGAGCCACCGAAAAAAATTTTTTAAACGGTTTCATAGTTATTCCCCCTATAGTTATAACTATGAGGGGGAATGTAAAAATATAAATATGAAATTTTATTTTTTATCAAGTTCGAGCCAAAAAGTTACACCGTCTTCAGTGTTGTAAACTCCGCAGTTGTTGCCGTGGATATTCATAACTGCGCTTACTATCGAAAGCCCAAGCCCGAAACGGCTGTTATCACGCTTGTGCGAATCGTCTCCGCGGTAAAAGCTTTGCCATATATACGGCATTTTTTCGGGGTCTATATAACTGCCCGTGTTATGAACTAAAACGCGTATTTTGTCGCCCTTGTCTTCGCTTAAAACCGTAACATTACCGCCTGCGTTAACATGCGATTTTGCGTTTTCGATGTACGCCTTTAAAGCCTGCTCTATCTGTATTCTGTCGGCAAAAACAACCGTGTTTTGCGGAATTGAGTTTACCG
>JAXJVR010000084.1:0-11815 GCA_036308405.1 Acutalibacteraceae bacterium | reverse complement strand
TACTTGAAACTATTCGTTATGCCGAAGAAAATAAGCACAATGTTGAACTTATCGACAGTTTGCTTGAAAAGGCACGCCCTAAAAAAACCGCAGACGGTGTTCACTGTGCGGGACTTAATCACCGCGAAGCGTCTGTTTTGCTTGCGTGCGATATACCCGAAAAGGTTGAGCAGATGTATAAGCTTGCCGAAGAGATAAAACTTGCGTTTTACGGCAACCGCATTGTTATGTTTGCGCCGCTTTATCTTTCAAACTATTGCGTAAACGGTTGCGTTTATTGCCCGTATCACGCAAAAAATAAGCACATTGCCCGCAAAAAACTTACTCAGGAAGAGGTAAAGGCAGAGGTAATCGCTTTGCAGGATATGGGTCACAAGCGCCTTGCCATAGAAGCAGGCGAAGACCCAGTAAACAACCCCATAGAGTATATTTTGGAGTGCATAAAAACAATTTACGGCATTAAGCACAAAAACGGCGCTATCAGACGCGTAAATGTAAACATTGCGGCAACCACCGTAGAAAATTACCGCAAACTTAAAGATGCCGGAATAGGCACATATATTTTGTTCCAAGAAACATACAACAAAGAAAGTTATTCAGAACTTCACCCCACAGGTCCTAAACACGATTACGCATATCATACCGAGGCTATGGACAGAGCAATGCAGGGCGGTATCGACGATGTCGGACTCGGCGTTTTGTTCGGTCTTGAGGGTTACCAATATGAATTTGCAGGACTTTTAATGCACGCCGAGCATTTAGAGGCGGTTCACGGCGTAGGTCCGCACACAATAAGCGTTCCGCGTGTAAAACGTGCCGATGACATAGACCCCGATGTTTTTGACAACGGCATACCTGACTCGATTTTTGAAAAAATTATTGCCTGCATACGCATAGCGGTGCCCTACACCGGTATGATTATCTCTACGCGTGAGAGCGAGCAGGTGCGCGCACGCGCGTTAGAGCTCGGCATTTCGCAGATAAGCGGCGCTTCAAGAACATCTGTAGGCGGCTATACCGAAAAAGAGCGTCCGCACGATTCCGAACAGTTTGATGTATCCGACCAGCGCACACTTGACGAGGTTGTTAACTGGCTTATGAAGCTTGGATATATTCCGTCGTTCTGCACCGCCTGCTACCGCGAAGGCAGAACGGGCGACAGATTTATGGCGCTTTGTAAAAACGGACAGATTTTAAACTGCTGTCACCCCAACGCGCTTATGACACTCAGCGAATACCTTGTCGATTATGCAAGTCCCGAAACACAAAAAACCGGTTTTGAATTGATACAGCGCGAGGTTGAAAAAGTGCCTAAAGAAAAGGTTAAGGCAATAGCCAAAGAAAACATAGAGGCAATAAAAAATTCAAACCGCCGCGACTTCCGTTTTTAAAAACAGATTTTTATAAATAATAAAATTTTAACAAGAGGTGTGTTATTATGAGTTTAAACCAAACAGTATCTGCCGAAAGAGTTCACATAGGTTTTTTCGGTCTGCGCAACGCAGGTAAATCAAGCCTTGTTAACGCCGTAACAGCCCAAAAACTTTCGCTTGTTTCGGATGTTTTGGGCACTACTACCGACCCGGTTAAAAAGGCTATGGAACTTTTGCCGATGGGTCCCGTGGTCATAATTGACACACCGGGATTAGACGATGTCGGCAAGCTCGGTTCACAGCGTGTTGAAAGGGCAAAGCAGGTGTTAAGGCAAACCGATGTTGCCGTGCTTGTTGTAGATGCTCTTAAAGGATTGTCTGCTATAGATAACGAAATGATTGCTCTTTTTAAAGAAAAAAATTTGCCCTACATAATAGCGTTTAACAAATCGGATTTGTTAGACACAATACCAGACGGCGATAAAAATGAAATTTATGTAAGCGCGCAAAACAATTTTAATATCAACGAATTAAAAGAAAAAATCGCAGCATTTTCTAAAAATGCCGAAAGCGGCAAAAAAATTCTTGCCGATTTGGTAAATGCAAATGAAACGGTTGTGCTTGTAATTCCGATAGATTCTTCAGCGCCCAAGGGCAGACTGATTTTACCGCAACAACAAACCATCCGCGAACTGCTTGACATAGGTGCGGTGGCAGTTGCCACGCGAGAAACCGAGCTTAAAACAACGCTTGACTCGCTTAAAAATCCGCCCAAACTTGTAATAACCGATTCGCAAGCCTTCGGCTTTGTGTCAAAAGTTGTGCCGAAAGATATTTTGCTTACATCTTTTTCGATACTGTTTGCGCGCTACAAGGGTGATTTGGCTACCGTTGTCGGCGGCGCGGCACAGCTTGATAAGCTCAATGACGGCGACAAAGTCTTAATTTCGGAAGGTTGCACACACCACCGCCAATGCAAAGACATCGGCACGGTTAAGTTGCCCGGTTGGATTACCGACTACACCGGCAAAAAAATCGAATTTGAGTTTACTTCGGGCACAGAATTCCCCGAAGACACTTCGAAATATGCGTTGGTTGTGCATTGCGGAGGCTGTATGCTTAACGAAAAAGAAATGCAGTCGCGCATTTTGCGTTGCAAACAAAACGGCACGCCGATAACCAACTACGGTGTCGCGATAGCGCAAATGCACGGAATCTTAAAGCGCTCGTTAGAGCCGTTTCCGCAAATTGCCGAATTGCTTAAATAAATCGGCATCATTTAAAAAGATAGGGGCAATAGGTATTTATGTATAATTTTTTTGTTTCGGACGGACATAAAAAAGATAACCGCTATTTCATAGACGGAGATGACTATAATCACATAAAAAATGTTCTGCGTATGGGCGTAGGCGATGAAATTTTGGTAAGCTGTGATAATTCAAGCGACCTATGCCGTATTGAAAGCATAGAGCGAGATGTAATTTTTGCCGAAATTATCGAGCCTGATTACAAAAATACCAATCTGCCTGTTAATATTCATCTTTTTCAGGGACTGCCCAAAAGCGATAAGTTGGAGCTTATAATTCAAAAGGCGGTTGAACTCGGTGTATACAGCATAACACCTGTCGCTATGAAACGAAGCATAGTTAAAATAGACGAAAAGAAAAAGAAATCTAAAACAGAGCGTTGGCAGGCAATTTCGGCAGCGGCGGCAAAGCAGAGCAAACGCAATTTTGTTCCTGAAATTTGTGATATTCTGTCATATAAGCAGGCGCTTGAAAAGGCAAAGGATTTGGATATGCTTTTGGTGCCTTACGAATGTGCCGACGGTATGTCTGCTACAAAAGAGGCGCTTAAAAGCATTAAAAGCGGTATGAATATCGGAATTATAATAGGTCCCGAAGGCGGCTTTGAACCTGCCGAAATCGACTCCGCCGTAGATGCGGGCGGCAAAATAATATCGCTCGGCAATCGCATTTTAAGGACCGAAACCGCCGCAATAACCGCAGTTGCAATGTGTATGCTATACAGTGAAACGGAATTATAATATTATGAAACAGTTACCTGAACAGTTTACCGACAGAATGAAATTACTGCTCGGTGATGAATTTAACGAATATGAGCAGGCGCTGAATATGCCGCCGGTTAAGGCGTTTCGAGTAAATACTCAAAAAATTTCGGTTGCCGATTTTGAAAAAATAAATATATTCGGCAGTGAAAAAATACCCTATGTCAATAACGGATATTACCTTGAATACGAAAAGGTGGGTAATCATCCTTTTCACCACGCGGGGCTTATATATGTGCAAGAGCCTGCCGCAATGGCGCCTGCCGAGTGCATAGATATGGCGCCCGACAGTTATATACTTGATATGTGCGCTTCGCCCGGCGGAAAAAGCACACAGCTTAAAAACAAGTTGGATGAGCGCGGTGTGCTTGTCTCTAACGAGATAGTTCCTTCAAGGTGCAAAATACTTACCGGCAACATAGAGCGCTTGGGACTTAAAAACTGCGTTACCACTTGTATGGATACATCTTATCTTGCCGAAACATTCGAAAGAGTTTTTGACATAGTTATGGTTGACGCGCCCTGCTCGGGCGAAGGAATGTTCCGCAAAGAACAGATTGCCGTTGACGAGTGGTCGCAGGAAAATGTCGAAAAATGCGCCCACCGTCAAGCCGAGATTTTAGAAAACGCCGTGCGGTGCCTTAAACCCGGCGGATACATAATATATGCTACATGCACCTTTTCTTTAGAAGAAAATGAAATGACTGTAGATTCTTTTTTGAAAAAACACACAGATTTTGAAATAGTGCCCGTAACCGATAGGGTAAAAAATGCTACATCGGACGGTATAAACTTTGACGGTTGCGAGTGCAAAAACATAAATTTTGCAAGGCGTTTTTACCCGCATAAAAATCGCGGCGAAGGTCAGTTTATGGCGGTTTTGCATAATAAACAAGAAAAAGAACCGTTAAAACGCAGTCCTCAAAAACAAAGTGTAAAAATAAATCCTGTGTTGCTTGATTTTCTTGACGATACTCTTGTTACTTACAATAAAGACGAGGTAAAGGTTTACGGAGACACAGCGGTATTTTTCGGCGGTGATATAGAAATAAGCCGAAAAACCGCCTTTATGTGCGGGGTAACAATAGGCGAGATTAAAAAGAATTATGTTTTGCCGCATCATCAGTTTTTTATGGCGATGGGCGGTGATTTTAAACGCAAAATAGAACTTTCGCCCGACAGTGATGAAATCAAAAAATATCTGCACGGTGAAGAATTTAAAACCGACGCTCCTAACGGTTGGACTGCGGTTACGGTTTGCGGCGCAACGCTCGGCGGTGTCAAGGTTGTAAACGGCACGGCTAAAAATCATTATCCTAAAGGTATAAGAATTAAATAGTTTGTTTTTTTAGCTTTTTTCGGCAGCGCGCAGTGTTGTTAACTTCACCGCTTAAGAACAGCAAAGCCGTTATATTGGGCAAAGCCATAAGTCCGTTTAAAATTTCGGCAATAACCCAAACGGCGTCGGCTCTGAAAAGCGCCGACGGAATTATCAGCGCAATAAAGAGTGCTAAAAAAACATTTTTAGAGTTTTCACCGAATAAAAAAACCGTAAATTTTTGACCGTAAAGTCCCCAACCCACAGCAGACGAAAATGCAAAAAAGCATATAATCGGGCAAAATATAAAAATTACATATTTGCCGTATACTTTATTAAGCATATTAAGCGTAAGCGCAGAGGCGCTGTCAACACCGTATGTAATATCACCTGCGCAAAGCAAAGCAAGCGCTGTAAGCGTGCAAACCACAACGGTGTCTGTAAAGACTTCAATAACGCCCATAAGGCCTAAACTTATTTCATCACCGTCACTGCAGGCATAGGCTATCGGTGCTGTGCCGAGTCCCGCTTCGTTTGAAAAAACTCCCCTTGAAACGCCAAACCTGACTGCAACAAACGCCGAGCCTACGGCTCCGCCCGTTACCGAATAAGGTTTAAAAGCGCATATAAAAATATTTTTAAACGCCGTGGGAATTTCACTGCGGTTAACGGCTATAACGCCTACGGTAAGCGTTATATAAAGCACGGTCATAACGGGGAATATTTTTTCGCAAAATCGGCCTACCGAGCCGTCATTTTTTAAAACGAAAAAGCATACTGCGGCGCATATTGTGCCCGTAGCGAGTTTTATAAAGAAAACGGCGCTCGGCGACACAACGCCAAGCGTTTTAAAAAGGGTGCAAACACTTGCCGACACGGTGTTTATTTGGGTCATATTGCCCATACCCAGTGCGGCTGTAACCCCGAAAACACAAAAAATTTTTGCAAGGGGCGCAAAAGAAGACGGCAATGCGTTTTTTATGTAATACATCGCTCCGCCTAAGTAACTGCCGTCGCTATTTTGCTCGCGGTATCTTACCGCAAGAACGATTTCGGCAAACTTTACGCTCATACAAAAAAAGGCGGATGCCCACATCCAAAAAACAGCGCCCGGTCCGCCAAGCGCTACGGCGCCCGCAACGCCGACTATATTTCCGGTTCCCATAGTTGCCGAAAGCGCGGTGCTTGCCGATTGTAAGGGCGTTAAGCGGTTGGTGTTTTCGGTCTGTTTTTTGCCTGTAAAGAACAGTTTTATTGCCCTTTTAAAATTCTTTACCGCAAAAAAATCTGTGCGAAGGGTAAGTATAATGCCCGTTAAAAATATAAGCAGTAAAGTGGGCATTCCCCAAACAAAACTGTTAATTTTGTTAAGAATTTGCATAAAATAACGCACCTTTTTAAACAAATTTAAAAATTTTTTAAATTAACTATTGATTTTATGAAAGTTTTGTGATATTATACTATGGCGGTTTGAAAAAACCATTTAATATTATGCGCCGATAGCTCAGCTGGATAGAGCGTCTGGCTACGGACCAGAAGGTCGGGAGTTCGAATCTTCTTCGGCGCGCCAGATAAAAGAGTTCGCCAATAGGCGGGCTTTTTTTATTGTTTATTGTTTATTTATTGCTTTTTTATAAGACTTTTGATATAATTATAAAAATTTTATTTATAAATTTTAAGGAGAATTTCTATGCGAAATGCAATATCTGTTATATTGAATATTTTATCTTTTGTATCTGCATTCTGCTTGGCGGTTCTGGCAGGCTTTTGCATTTATGATTGGATAAAAATTTCAAACACGGCTTTTGCTTACAGTCCTGAATTTTGGGCGGTTGTAGATTATTATTCCAAAGGTATGATGATTTTTTCGGCTGTGGGCGCCGTGTTGTCGATACCTAACTTTTTTATTACCAAGTCGCAAAGGACAAAGAAAATATCAAAAGTTTTAATTGCCGTTTTTGCGCTTATACTTATAATTTCAATAATTTTATATTTTTTACCGTTTAATTTTTAAATTTTCGGCTCTCGGTAAGAGAGCCGTTATTCTTTAATCAGACTGCATAAAATCAAGTAAAGCGCCACAATAAAAATCGAAATATTAAAAGTTCCCTTTACCCATAGGTATACTCCAAGCAAAAAAATCACAAAAGCGAACGATACGGTTACTATGCGGACTATTCTTTGCGCGCGGTAAATATCGCTGAAATGTGCAATGATTTCGGTAAGCAAAGTTCCGCCGTCAAGACCCGCTATCGGAAGCAAATTGAATATTGCAATTACCAAATTAAGAATTGCAAATATGAGCGACTGCTCGCTTTTAAAAACAAGATAATTTATGCACAGCGCACCGAAAACAACTATGTTTGCCGCAGGACCGCAAACGGTTATTGCCGTCTCGCCGCATTTTTTCGGCGAAAAGCCGCGGATTATCTGAACACTTGAGGGTATCAGTCTGACAGCTTTAGGTTGGCAGTCCGCCGCCCACATAGCAAGCAGGTGGCCGCTTTCGTGTATAAATACGGCAAAAAGCGTAGGTATGACAAGTCCCGTGCGGTCTATTACCAACATAAAGCAAATAACGGCGCAAAACAAAAAAGATATATAAATTTCGGTTCCTAAAAATTTGAATTTCACGGACTTATTCCTCTTCAAAAACGGCGGTTATCGTTGTTTGGTCTAAAATATTTTCGGTATACCACTTTTCTATTTTTTTATAACTGCTCTCAAAAAACATTTTTATTATCAAAACACCGATTAAAATGACAGTAATGCAAACCGTCTGCGTTATGCAAATCGGTATAAACATAGATTTTGTCTTTTTTTCAAATTCCGCGGTTTGTTTTTCCATTTGCGTCCACCCTCTTGTAACGAATTTAAAATTATGTTATTATACAGTAAATTATATTAAAAGCAGATGAATATTATTCTGATTAAGAAAGGTCAAGTTTATGCCGTTTTTACCTCTTACAAAAAAAGAAATGAAACAGCGCGGTTGGGATACCGCCGATATAATAATAGTTACGGGTGACGCTTATGTAGACCACCCCTCTTTCGGCACGGCAATAATCTCACGCGTGTTAGAGTCCGCCGGTTTTAAGGTTTGTATTATTTCACAACCTAAAAGCGATGAAGATTATAAGCGTTTCGGCGCGCCGCGACTTGCGTTTTTTGTAAACAGCGGAAATATTGACTCAATGGTAGCGCATTACACCGCCGCAAAACGCAAACGCAGTGATGACGCATATACACCGGGCGGTAAGGCGGGCGCGCGCCCTGACCGAGCAGTAATTGTATATTCAAAGGCTCTGCGCCGTATTTTCGGCGATGATATGCCTATTTGTATAGGCGGAATAGAGGCGTCGCTTCGCCGTTTTGCCCACTATGATTATTGGGATGACGCTGTCAAACCTTCAATACTCATTGACTCAACCGCCGATTTGCTTATGTTCGGTATGGGCGAAAAACATGTTGTCGAAATTGCGCAGCGGTTAAATTCGGGTGAAAATATACACGATATGCACGATATACTCGGCACTTGTTACGCTGTAGATACACGCGATTACACGGTTCAAAGCGCTAAAGAATGTCCGAGCTTTGAGGCTGTAAGCGAAAATTCCGAAAAAGGCAAACGCAAGTATGCCGAGTCAACATATATTCAGCAAACCGAGCACGATGCCGTGCGCGGCAGAACGGTAATTCAGCGCCACGGCAACAAAATTGTTGTGCAAAATCCGCCTATGCCGCCGCTTACATCAGAAGAGATGGACGCCGTTTATTCGCTTCCGTTTATGCGTGACTATCACCCAAGCTATGAGGCGCTCGGCGGAGTTCCCGGCATAGAAGAGGTTAAGTTTTCGGTTATACATAACCGCGGTTGCTTCGGCGCGTGCAATTTTTGCGCGCTCGCCTATCATCAAGGCAGACAGGTCACTGCAAGAAGTCACGAATCGGTTATACAAGAGGTCGAAAAAATTACCGAAATGCCCGATTTTAAGGGCTATATTCACGATGTGGGCGGTCCTACCGCCAATTTCAGAGCGCCGTCCTGCAAAGGTCAGTTACAACGCGGACTTTGTAAAGACAAAAGGTGTATGGCGCCGACTATGTGCCCTGCGGTAGAGGTTGACCACAGTGATTATTTACAGCTTTTGCGCGAACTGCGAAAAATACCAAAAATCAAGAAAATATTTATCCGTTCGGGTATCAGATTTGATTATCTTATAGCCGATAAGGATGAAGAATTTTTTAAAGAACTTGTAACACACCACATAAGCGGACAGTTAAAAGTAGCGCCTGAGCATTGCTCGTCACGCGTGCTTGACTGTATGGGCAAACCGCATATAGATGTTTACGAACGCTTTAAAAAGCGTTTTTACGAACTTACCGAAAGCGCAGGCAAAAAGCAGTTTTTGGTGCCTTATCTTATGTCATCACACCCCGGTAGCACCGTAAACGATGCAATAGAGTTATCTTTGTTTTTAAAGAAAGAGGGACTGCATCCCGAACAAGTGCAGGATTTTTATCCGACACCGGGCACAATTTCAACCTGTATGTTTTATACGGGACTTAACCCTATGAATATGCAAAAGGTTTATGTTCCGCGCACTCCGGAAGAAAAGGCTCAACAACGCGCATTGCTTCAATACTATAAACCCGAAAACCGACAGATTGTTATGTCGGCGCTTAAAAAGGCGGGCAGAACAGACCTTATAGGTTACGGCAAAAATTGTCTTATAACGCCCGATAGAACAACCCAAAATGCAAACGGCGCAAACCGCCCTGCAAAAAAGAAAAAGACCATACGCAATATTCACAAGCCGAAAAGGAAGTAAATATATGAAAGTATTAGTAGGTATGAGCGGCGGAGTCGATTCGGCTGTTACAGCGGCGCTTGCCGCACGCCGAAACGATGCTTCGGGTATTACGCTTAAGCTTTATGACGGAAATCAGGATTTGCTTATAAAAAAGTTTGCACAAGAGTCGGGTGACGCCGCCGAAGTGTGCCGAAAATTAGGCATAAATCACACCGTTTTAGATTTAAAGGAAGATTTTTATAAGCTTGTTATAAAATATTTTATAGATGAATATATTGCAGGCAATACGCCCAACCCGTGTATACAATGCAATATAAATATTAAGTTCGGCGCAATGCTTGACTATGCTCAAAAAAACGGTTTTGATAAAATAGCCACAGGGCATTATGCCTGCATAGAAAAATGCGGCGATAAATTTTTGCTTAAAAAGGCGCTTGACGGCACAAAAGACCAAAGTTATGTGCTTTACGGCCTTACACAAGAGCAACTGTCGCACACAGAGTTTCCGCTTGGGGGTTACACAAAAGCGCAGGCGCGTGAAATTGCCGAAGAATTAGAGCTTTGTGTTGCTCGAAAGTCAGACAGTCAGGATATTTGCTTTGTCCCGAACGGCGATTATGCCTCTTTTATCGAAAATGAAATAGGCAAAAGTTTTAAAAGCGGTGATTATGTCGATATTGACGGCAATCTTTTGGGCAGTCACAAGGGTGTTATTCATTATACCGTCGGTCAGCGCAAAGGGCTCGGTATATCGCTCGGCAAGCACGCCTTTGTGCTTGATAAAGACGCAAAGACCAACAAGATTACGTTGGGTGACGAGCAGTATTTGTTTTATAAAACGGTTGAGGTTAAGGATGTGAACATTATCTCCGAAAAAAGCCTTGACGGCGTTAAGTGCGAAGCAAAACTGCGTTACAGGCACACCCAACAACCCTGCACCGTGCATCAAACGGACAAAAATTCGCTTATACTCGAATTTGACACTCCGCAACGCGCGCCGAGCGCAGGTCAGGCGGCTGTTTTTTATGACGGCGATATCGTCCTGGGCGGCGGAACAATAGTAAAGGGTATAAAATAAATAATAAAAAACGGCTGTATCACCAATAATGTGATACAGCCGTTCGGCTTTATAAAGATTTAATCACAGCACTCATCTTTTTTGGGTGCTTTTTTCGGCTTCGGCGCAGATTTTGTATTGTCGCCAAGCCCCGTTGTTTCGCTGAAAATTGCGTTATTTGTTACTGCACTTACAGCGTCGGTTGGGACAATAAGTTTTGCGGCGGTGCCGTTTGACATATTAACAAGCGCTTCATATTTTTTAAGTTCAAGCACAGCGGCGTCAACGCCTGCCTCTTTAAGCGCGGCAAGACCGTCAGCCTCGGCTTTTTTAGAAAGGTAAATGGCTTTTGCCTCACCTTCGGCGCGTGCAATGCGCGCGTCGCGCTCACCCTCTGCCGCCAAAATCATAGCCTGCTTGTCACCCTCGGCTCTGGTAATAGCCGCCGCTTTATGACCTTCTGCCTGTAGCAACGTTTCACGGCGGTCACGCTCTGCCTTCATCTGTTTTTCCATTGCGTTTTGAATTTCGGCAGGCGGAATAATGTTTTTAAGTTCAACACGGCTTACCTTCATACCCCATTGGTCGGTGGCTTCATCAAGTATTTCAGCCATTTTTGTGTTGATAATATCACGCGAGGTAAGTGTGCCGTCAAGTTCCATTTCACCTACGATGTTACGCAACGTTGTAGCGGTAAGGTTTTCAAGCGCACGGACAGGATTTACAACACCGTATGTGTAAAGCTTTGCATCAAATATGCGGAAGAAAACAACCGTGTCTATTTGCATGGTAACATTATCTTTTGTAATAACCGGTTGCGGAGGCGAGTCCATAACCTGCTCTTTAAGGGTGATTTTGTTTGCGATTCTTTCAAGGAACGGAATTTTCACATGAAATCCGGCGTCCCAGGTGCATTTATATCTACCCAAAAATTCAATGATGTATTGTTGCGCCTGTGGCACAATACGAACATTAGGTATTATAAATACCAAAAACAAAACTGCTAAAATAATAAGCCATACCATAAAACATACCCCTTTTTAAAAATTTTTTATAAGTAAAGCCGCACCTTGCTTTATTTAAGCAGAGCCGAACTTAACTTTTTGTTAGAAGCAACAATAGGCATAAACTGCGTAAGCGAGTCGATAAAATGCTGATTGTCGCCAAGCGCTGAAATTGCGTTTG
>JAXJVR010000083.1:0-8614 GCA_036308405.1 Acutalibacteraceae bacterium | reverse complement strand
TCAAAGTTTTTGCCCACTCAATAGCAGGTATAACTCGGCGTGAAGAAATAAGCATACCGGCAATAACCAACTCTTTAACGGCGTTTGCGTTAGCACCCGGTGTGTTGAACACAACTATACCCTGCTCGCTGCAACGGTCAATCGGAATATTGTTAGTGCCTGCGCCTGCACGTGCAATAGCTTTAAGTGTTGAGGGGAATTCGGTTTCATGCAATGATGCAGAGCGAACAATCGCACCGTCGGCATTTTCTACCTCATCACCTACGGTATATTTATCGTCAAAAACTTCAAGACCGATTTTTGAAATCTTGTTATAGGTTTTAATTTTATACATTATGCGTTCTCCTCTTCAAACTTTTTCATAAATTCAACAAGTTTTTCAACGCCTTCAACGGGCATAGCGTTATAAATCGAAGCGCGCATACCGCCTACGCTTCTGTGACCTTTAATGTTTACAAAACCTGCCGCCTTTGCCTCGGCTACAAATTTTGCATCAAGTTCGTCATTACCTGTAACAAAAGGCACATTCATAATTGAACGGTCTTCAGGCACAACAGTGCCTTTAAACAATTTGCTGTTATCAAGAAAATCGTAAAGAATTTTTGCTTTTTTATCGTTTATCTTTTTAATTTCTTCAAGTCCGCCCATCTTTTTAATCCACTTAAAAGTAAGACCTGCAATATATATTGCATAACAAGGCGGTGTGTTAAACATTGAGCCGTTTTCTGCATGTGTTGCATAGTTGAGCATTGTAGGTGTAATATCCATAGCGTTACCGATTAAATCTTCACGGATAATAACTATCGTAACACCTGCGGGAGCAACATTCTTTTGCGCACCGGCATACAAAACGCCGAATTTTGTAACATCAATAGGTTCTGACAAAATACAGCTTGAAATATCTGCCACAAGCGGAACATCACCGGTATCGGGCAATTCATGATACTTTGTGCCGTAAATTGTGTTGTTCATACAAATATGAACATAATCAGCCTCAGGGTCAAAATCTGCAGCCGTGGTCTTTGGTATATAAGAATAAGTTTTATCTGCGCTTGATGCAACCGCGCGTGCGGCACCGTAGCGAGCAGCCTCTTTATAAGCCTTATTTGCCCACTGACCTGTTATAATATAATCAGCCTTTTTATTTTTGTTCATAAGGTTAAGCGGAACCATTGCAAACTGTGTTGAAGCGCCGCCTTGTAAAAACAATACCTTATAGTTGTCAGGTATATTCATTATTTCGCGCAGATTAGCCTCTGTCTCATCAAATATTGCTTGATACTCTTTACTGCGGTGTGACATCTCCATAACCGATTGACCGGTTGTGCCGTATTCTAACATTTCCGCCGCAGCAGTTTTAAGAACATCTTCAGGTAACATCGAAGGACCTGCACTGAAATTATAAACTCTTGCCATAATATAAAAACCTCCATACTGGGATAAATTTCCCGAATTCTTTTCTATTATATAATATGAATTATATTATGTCAATAAGATTGTTAATATTTTATCAATATTTTTTAAAAATATTTTTATTCGCAGAAAAATATTGTTAATTTTTTGTCAATTATAAAAAATAAAAGAACAGCGCTTACTGTAAACGCTGTTCTGAAAATCAATTTTTTATAAATTGGCTTATCTTCTGCCGTAATCAAAAAAATAACTGCTCTTTAAAGAGAAATTAGGATTATAATACCGGTCACCTTTTTCAAGCTCGTTTTTCCATTTGTTTTTAAAGTATGCGGTTTCTTTTGAAAAACGGCGCTCGTTTTTAGGTTTAACATCAGAACCTCTGCTTAACGATTCATAATGATACAAAACACAAAATGCGTTAAATATATTAAGCAGATTTTTTTGTCTTAACTTTAAGCAAAAATCAACATCGTTATATGCAACTGCCAACTGTTCGTCAAAACCGCCGACTGCCAAATAATCGGTCTTTTTAACCATAAGGCACGCGGCAGTTACTGCGCTTACATCCTGCGCATAGAACAACTTGCCCATATAACCAAGGTTGTCCTCTTCTGCGCCGCAATGCGCGTGACCTGCTGTGTGATGGTCGCCGAGTCCTAATATAATACCGCCGTGCTGAACCGTATTATTAGGATAAAGCAATTTAGCGCCGACAGCACCTACATCGCTTCGCTGTGCAAACATAAGCATTTCTTCTATCCAGTTTTCAGTTATAACCTCAGTATCATTGTTAAGCAAAATCAAATAATCACCGCTTGCAAAAGACACAGCGTAATTATTTATTGCGGAATAATTAAACGGTTTATCGTAAAAGCAAATTGTTACGTTACCGTTTTGTTTAAGCTCTTCATAATATTCAAGAACCTGCTTTTGTGTGCTTTGATTATCAGCAATAATTATCTCATAATTTTTATAACTGCTTTTTTCGGTTATTGAATCAACGCACTTTTTCAAAACGGCATAATTATCTTTATTAGGTATTATAATTGAAACTTTAGGCTCGCCCTCTATTTTATATGTTATACGGTAAATAGTCGGAAAAGCCGGTGAACTTTCAACGGTAGTTTCAATACCCTTGCTTGCCAAAAAATCGTGAACTGCCGATTTACCCGCTTCAATAGCATAGGTTTTTGAATTTATATCCATAGCCACCGAATTGGCATGCGAGCGCCAAAAATATAAAAGGCGCGGAATATGCACAACCTTTTCCGCAGCGTCGGTAAGACGCAGTATAATATCATGGTCTTGACTGCCGTCATATTCGTGGCGGAACATTCCAACCTTTTCAATAAGCGAAGCTTTAAATACCGAAAAGTGACAGATATAGTTGTTTGCAAGCAAATTGTCTATCGCGTAGTCGGGTTTAAAGTGAAATGAAATTATTGTTGATATGCTGTCGCCCAAAAAAGTGGCTTCATCGGTATAAACATAATCGGCTCCCTGCTCACATATAGCCTTCATACACTCAAACAGTGCCGACGGATGTAAAACATCATCATGGTCAAAAAGCGCTATATAATCACCTGTTGCCATTTTAATACATTCGTTGGTGTTTTCAGAAATGCCTTTGTTTTCGGTAAGTTTTTTATATTTAATTCTGTCATCGGTTTGCGCTTCTTTAAGGCAATACTCACCGACAAAACTATGTTTGCTGTCACTGCCGTCGGCAAGACACAACTCCCAATCTGAGTATGTTTGGTCTTTAACCGAGTTAATCATCTCTTCAAGGAATTTTTTAGGTGTATTATAAAGAGGCACCAACACGCTGAACTTGATTTTTTTGTCAAAAACAAATTCACACTCTTTTTTTCGTTGTTCTTTACTTATTTTGCAACTGTAAATGTTGCAGTTGCCGTATTTTATAAAACGGCGGACAGCATTTATTTTTGCCACAAGCACCTTTGCAAACGTATAAAGTTTTGGATACCTTTTAAGAAAATTTTTCAGCTTTTCTTTTATAAATCTCATAATTCAGGTTATACCCCCGCAGGACGCTCTGTGTTTTTATATGCGTCACAAACCTCTTTTGTATCGCCTATCATTTTTATTTTACCCTTTTCAAGCCATACGCAGTGCTTGCAAAGGCGTTCTATTTGTTCGATAGAGTGTGAAACAATAATAACCGTAGTGTCATCGTTCATCATTTGATTTATACGCTCTTCGCATTTTTGCTGGAACAAAAAGTCACCGACAGCCAAGATTTCATCGACAATCAAAATATCGGGTGTGGTTACAGTAGCAATAGCAAATCCTATACGAGCCACCATACCCGAAGAATAGTTTTTCATAGGAACATCCAAAAAGTCATGCATCTCTGAAAAATCTACGATTTCCTGAAATTTTTCATCCATAAACTTTTTTGAATAACCGAGCACCGAACCGTTAAGATAAATATTTTCACGGGCGGTAAGTTCCATATCAAAACCGGCGCCGAGCTCAATAAGCGGCGCTATTGTTCCGCAGGTTTCAACTGTGCCTTTTGTGGGCTTAAGTATGCCCGAAATTACTTTAAGCGTGGTGCTTTTTCCGCATCCGTTAAGACCGACAATGCCAAAAACATCGCCTTTTTTTATATCAAAAGAAATATTGTCAAGCGCAACAAAATCTTCAAAATAAAGTTGGCGCTTCATAAATTTTAAAAAGTATTCTTTTAAACTTTCAAGTTTTTCTTTGCTCATATTGAAGTGCATTTCAATATTACGCAATTCAACCGCATTTTCACTGTTCATTCAATTCACCGCCTAAACTTATATATGAAGAATAAATTTGCCTTCTGATTTTTTGAAAACAAATACGCCTATTGCAAGCGACACAAATGCCATACCTATGCATACCAAATTTTCATGCAAATCGGGTATTGTGTTATACATTATAAGGTCTCTGAAATACTGAACATAGTGCGTAATGGGGTTAAGATTTACCACCTTTGAAACAAAAGCGTGGCCCTCTAAAAGCTCTACCGGGTAGATTATAGGAGTCAAATACATAAGCAAAGTAAGAAAAACGCCGTATAAGTGCTGAACATCTCTGAAGTATACCGTAGCCGCGCTTAAGAACAAACTTACACCGCAGACAAATATAAAGCAATACAGCACAGGGATTGGGAACAATATTGTTGTAACCGACGGAACAACGCCCTGAACCAGCATTACGAGCGCCACGGCTATAAGCGTAAACCCAAAGTTAACCAAAGAGAACAGGCATTTTTCGATTGGGAATATATATTTAGGTATATAAACTTTTTTAATAAGCGACGCCGAATTAAGCACCGATGTAAGTGATGCCGATGTAGCCTCGGAATAGAAATTCCATATAGCGTAACCCACTATATAATAGGTAGCAAAATTTTCAACCGTTACGCGAAGCAACATCTCAAACACTTTAGTTATAACCAGCATTGTAAGAAGCGGGTTTAAAACGCTCCACGCTATACCGAGCACAGAACGACGGTATTTAACCTTAAAATCTTTTGAAACCAAATTTTTAAGCAACGGAGTAAAGCGCTTAAAATCACTTATAAAATTTCCGCTGTTAGAACTTGTTTTAGTCAAAGCATATTCCTCACTTTTACTTTAATGTAATATTCTGTTAACAGTATTATAGCACCCAAGCGTTAATAATGCAAGAAAAAAAGCTAAAGATATATAACGGGTGATTTTATGATTTCTACCGTTTTAAGAACCGTAATTTTATATATAGTTGTAACCTTGGCTATACGCCTTATGGGCAAACGGCAAATCGGTGATATGCAACCGAACGAACTTGTGGTAACGCTTCTTATATCCGAAATTGCCGCCATACCTTTGCAGGACACCGACCAACCGGTGTTTATAGGTGTCGTTGCGATTTTGGTTTTAGTTTTTCTTGAAATTATAGTTTCAATTCTTTCTCTTAAAAGTTTTTTTGTGCGAAAACTTTTAAACGGAAAATCTGTAGTAATAATAAAAAACGGCGTCGTTGACCAACAGGCAATGCGCAATGTTCGTATGACGGTTGTAGATTTAATAGAACTTTTGCGCGATAAGGATGTTTTTGACATAAACGATGTAGCGTTTGCCGTTTTAGAGGTCAACGGCAACTTAAGCATTCTGCTGAAAAAAGACGCTCAAACTGTAAGCATAAAAGATTTAAAGCTTAAAATGCCAGACAGTGCGCTACCGCTACCCGTAATCAGCGACGGAAAAATCATTTACGAATCTCTTAAAGCTTTAGAAATATCTGCAAAAGAACTAAACGAAATTTTAAAACGCGAAAACACAACCGTAAAACAGGTGTTTTTAATGACTCTTGACCGAAATAAAAATCACACGATAGTTAACAAAGGCGGTGAAATATAGAATATGAAAAGACTTATACCCGCCGCAATAATTTTGATTTGCACCGTTTCGGTTTGTATCTTTTCATACACATATACCGAACGCGAGTGCCAAAACACCTTAAAAGAAATAAAACTATACAAAAACGACGAAATCACCGCCGATAAACTTGAAAGTTTATGGCAAACACGAAAAGAAAAGATGTCGGTGTTTATTAACCGCGATTTTTTAGATGAAATATCGGTTTATATAGGTCAACTTACCGCTGTGGATATAACAAGCGGTAAATTTTGTGAGATTTATAAAAATATCGAAACACTGCTTTCAATGATTAAAAACGAACAAAGCTTTGCGCTACACAGTTTTTTCTGATTAAAAATGCATATTTTTATTAAAAAAGCAAAAATATGCACGATTTTTTGCATATTATAAAATATTTATGCATTTTTGCTTGACATTCAAAATGTCTTGTGCTAAAATCTACCCATAATAAAAATTGCATATTTTTATGCGGTAAAATTTTAATTTTTTGAAATGAGGTAGCAAAAAATGAAAACTTTAAAGAAAATTATTGCAGCTACACTTGCTCTTTGCATGCTTCTTTGCTTTGCGGGTTGCGGTGAAAAAGATGACAACAAACTTATTATGGGCACAAACGCAACATTCCCCCCTTATGAATTTGTTGATGACAATGGCGAGATAGCAGGCATTGACGCTGAAATCGCACAGGCAATCGCAGACAAACTGGATATGGAACTTGAAATCAACGATATGGAATTTGAGTCTCTTATAACTGCTTGCGCAGGCGGTTCGGTTGATATGGTTCTTGCCGGTATGACAGTCAGCGACGAGCGTAAGGAATCGGTTAATTTTTCTGAATCTTATGCAACAGGCGTTCAGGTAATTATTGTTAAAGAGGATTCTGAAATTGCCACTGTTGATGACCTTGACGGAAAAACAATAGGCACACAGACAGGCACTACCGGTGATACTTACTGCACAGATGACTACGGTCAGGATTTTGTTAAGCAGTATGCAAGCGGCGCTTTAGCAGTTGAAGCTCTTAAAAACGGTCAGGTTGATTGCGTTGTTATAGACAACGAGCCTGCAAAGAATTTTGTAAAGGCTAACGAAGGTCTTAAGATTCTTGACACAGAATATGTTACCGAAGATTATGCTATAGCTATTGCAAAGGACAATGACGAATTACTTAAAAATGTAAACGACGCTTTGGCAGAGCTTAAGGCAGACGGAACTATTGATAAAATTATCAATAAATACATCCCTGCTGAATAATTTTGGTTTTTCTTAAATTTAAAAAGGAGCGGCATTTGTATCAGTGCCGCCCCTTTTTAGCGTGTTATTTACATAAAAAATTAACAAAGGTTGGTGTTTAGATGGAAGTGTTTTCTTTTGCAAACTGGATTTCCACAGCTCCTAATTGGATTCAGTCCTGCCCTAATTGGTTGCAAAACCTGCTCTTTCAAATTTATCAGACATTTATTTATCAAGACCGTTGGAAATTCTTTACAGACGGCCTTAAGATAACTTTTATAGTAACATTAGGCGCTCTTGTTATAGGTATAATAATCGGTCTTATTATTGCAATAATTCGCACCTCGCATGACAGCATCGTTAACAAAAAGCCCCCGATTATACTGCGGATATTTAACGGTATATGCAAGCTCTATCTTACGGTAATACGCGGCACACCTATGATGGTGCAACTGCTTATTATGGGTTTTGTGGTTATGGTGCCTAAAACCGAGACCGCCAGAATTGTCTGCGGTATAGTAACACTCGGTATAAATTCAGGCGCTTATGTTGCCGAAATAGCCCGTTCGGGTCTTATGTCGGTTAACGCAGGTCAAACCGAAGCAGGCCGCAGTCTTGGATTTAATTATATTCAAACTATGTGGTATATTGTTATTCCGCAGGCTATAAAAAACATTTTACCTGCTCTCGGTAACGAAATGATAACCCTGCTTAAAGATACATCGCTTGTATCGGTAATTGCGCTTCGCGATGTTACTAAACAGGCTCAAAACATAATAAGCAAAACATATCAAGCGTATGTGCCTTATATAAGCCTTGCGCTGATATATCTTGTAATTGTTATTATTCTTACAAAACTGCTTGGTATTTTAGAAAGGAGGTTACGCAAGAGTGACCACTGATAAAACACTTATTAAGGTTGAAAATTTAGTCAAAAACTTTGGTGAAATTAAAGTTTTAAAGGGAATAAATACTGAAATTAAAAAAGGTGAAGTCGTGTGCATCATCGGCGCATCGGGTTCGGGTAAATCAACTTTTTTGCGTTGTATGAATTTGCTCGAATATCCAACCGAAGGTCACATATATCTTGACGAAACCGATATTTCCGACCCGAATACCGATATAAACATACACCGTCAAAAAATGGGGATGGTTTTTCAGCAGTTTAATCTGTTCCCCCACATGAACATACTCAAAAATATGACAATAGCTCCGATAAAGCTATTAAAAATGAGTAAGGAAGATGCCGAAAAAAAGGCGCTTGCACTGCTTGATAAAGTAGGTCTTAAAGACCGCGCAGATGCCTATCCGTCACAGCTTTCGGGCGGTCAAAAACAGCGTGTGGCTATTGTTCGCGCTCTTTGTATGGACCCTGAGGTTATGTTGTTTGACGAACCCACAAGCGCGCTTGACCCAGAAATGGTCGGTGAAGTTCTTAATGTTATAAAGGACCTTGCGGCAAGCGGTATGACCATGGCAATAGTTACTCACGAAATGGGCTTTGCCCGCGAAGTCGCAGACCGTGTGTTGTTTATTGATGAAGGCGTTAT
>JAXJVR010000082.1:0-3340 GCA_036308405.1 Acutalibacteraceae bacterium | reverse complement strand
TTCACGGTGCGATGAAGGGCATCGCACCCTACAACCAAAACTTTAAGGTTTCATCGCGTAGGGAACACATTTATGCGTTCCGTAAAACAAACGAGATTGCCTTGGTGTAGCCTTCGCCTTGAAGAGAAGGGGGACCGCATCTGCGGTGGATGAGGTGTATCGCAATGACACATTAAAGCAACTTAAAAAATGTCATTCCGAGTGGCTGCGTCACGAGGAATCTCAAAAACGGTATGCACCTATTCAAAAAAGGAATGTAAAAACATCTTAAAGCGGTGTTTTTACATTCCTTTTTATTGTTTTTTAATCAAAAACCACAAAACTGCCAATATCTGCACAACTGCGGCTACTATAAATATAAGCGATATTTTAGGCACAGATGCCGCCACACTTACGGTAAGCATAACGCACAGCGCCACCGACCATATAAGCGTTGATATGGCGGCAAAAATATGTATCTTTTTCCACCATATACACGAAAACACAATACCTACAACGGCGCTTATGGGTATAGCGTAAATATAAAACAGCCACCACACGCTGACTTCGGGAAAAATTATTTCGCAAAGAAAGAACAAAACGGTTGCAACAAGCCACGCAACCCCCATCGACAGCAGGGTGATTATAATTTTATTTCGCGTGGTCATAAGCTTTCGGCGCGGTTTTTCTGCCACAAGGTCATTTACCGAAAGTCCGAAAATTTCGGCTATCTGCACCGTAACAGCAAGGTCGGGCAGTCCGTCACCGCGTTCCCATTTTGAAACCGATTTGTCCGAATAATTAAGCTTTTCTGCAAGTTCAATCTGCGTAAGACCCAACGCCTTGCGGTAATAGGCTAAATTTCTTGCAAAATATTCGCGTAGTTTTTCCTCGCTTACAGCCATCTTTTCACATCCTAACAGATAGATTATATAATATTTTTGCTTTTCGTTCAACAATAAATTGTGAATTTTACGGCAAATTAAATATTTATATAATCATTGTGCTTAAAACGGCTTTTTAAGCAAATTTACGCCTCGCTTTTATTTGTGTTATAGGTCTGCAAAGAAGAAAGAATCGAATCGTGCAGTGTTGACGAAATATATTCAACCGTCTCTTCACGGTCCTTATGTTTGTCTTGACTAATCCACTCAAGCAAAAAACCTGCCATTGCTTCGGTGAAAAAACGACACAAAAAGTCCTTATAACTTTCGTCAACGGTAATGTTTTTCATTTTTTCAAACGAGTTTACAACAGAGCTTACTATTTCATAAAAATCAGTGCTGAAAAATTTTCGCAGTTCGCCTATTCCTACCGAATCGCAAATGTTTAATATCATTTTATGATTTTCGTCAACATAATCCATAACAAAATAAATTGCGTCTTTGTTTTCGGTAATTAGGTCAAACTTTTTTACAACCTGAACTGCCTCCTGCTCCAAAGTCCATTTTAACAAAGCGTTTGTATCTTCAAAATGATAGTAAAAAGTATTTCTGTTAATGTTACAAACTTTAATCAGTTCGCTCACAGTTATTTTAGAGAACGGTTTTGTTTGCATTAAGTTTTTTAACGCGTCTGCAAGTTCACGCTTTCTTCTTTGCGAAGCCGCTTTATATTCCATTTTTATCACCTATATCTATTATATATTTTTAAAGTCTAAATGCAACATTCAAAACAATACATTTGTCTGATTTTTAATTTATAGGTCAAATTTATGTATTTGTCTGTTTTTTGCTCAAAAACAGACAAATATGCAAAATTGACTATACTATTATTTTTATGATTGCAGTATTCTGTCTTGAGCTAATATTTAAAAGAAGGTGCAAAGATGAATTGGGAACGAATATTCAACATTTGTATGGATACCCCGATAGGTAAACGCTACGGAACAATGAGCGTAAAAAAGCAGGATAATATTCTTGACGGCTTTTTAGATATTCTTTGTGAAAAAGAACATTTTTGCGGTGAGATAGACACCGCCGGAAACTGCCGTATAATAGGAAAAATCGTTACGCTTATGCGAACTATGGCTTATGAAGCGTCCGGCAAAATAACGCCGGAAGGCGTTTGCCTTTCTTTAATATCCGGTGAGTTCAAATACAGCCTTACCGGAAATGCGGAGGCAGACTGCGTATGAGAAAATTTTATTCCGGTGTTGTAAAAGCACGAAAGGTTATTTTAAGGTGAAGCTATGATTTATATTATTTACATATTAGCAGGACTCGGTGCAGGTGTTGTAACCGGTCTTGCGGGACTTTCAGCGGCGGTTGTTATTACACCTTTACTTGTCAGCGTTTGCGGTTGGTCGGGTTATGACGCCGTTACCGTAGCGCTTGCTTCCGATGTGTTTGCAAGTTTGCTGTCGGCATATACCTACTATAAAAACAAAAACATAGATATTCGTAAGGGCTTACTTATAACCGTAACGGCTTTTTTCGGCACGGTTGTCGGCAGTTGGTGCGGATATTTATTCAACAATGCACAGCCTGACGGACTCGGCTTTATATCTATGTTTACAACCGTCTTTTTAGGAATTAAGTTTTTAATTAAGCCTGTTACGGGAGGTCGTGACACCTCTGCCCAAGCAAGCGAAAAAACGGTTAACAAAAAAGTTGTGCTTGCTATGGTGTGTGGTTGTGTTATAGGCTGGGTGTGCGGTTTTACCGGAAGCGGTGGCGGAATTCTTATGCTTACGGTGTTTACGCTGCTGCTTGGATACAACTTAAAAGTTGCCGTAGGCACAAGCACTATGATTATGTCGATAGTCGCTTTGACAGGCGCAATAAGTCATATTTCTATGGGCGCGCAAATTTATCCCTTGCCTATGATGACCGTAGTTTTGTTTTGTCTGCTCGGCGCATTAGTTTCTGCAAAATTTGCCAATCGGTGTGAAATCAAAAAGCTCAACCGTGTTGTAGGCTCTGTTTTGCTCGCTTTGGGAATTTTTACTATACTGCTTAAAATATTCTAAAACTTGAATTTTGTTACTGTCCGGCTATAAAACGGATAAAGCTAAAAAACGACTACGACATCAAATTTTTGATGTCGTAGTCGTTTTTGCCACACAAGTAAAAATAAGTCCGCAAAAAAGAGTGTTTTTACCTTGTATTTATATTTTAATATAAAAATATTTTTTGTCAAGATATAAAACTGACTGCAAAAATATTTTATGTAAATTTACAAAACAAAGCATTGTTCCTTTTATCTTATTTTTAATGGAAAACAAAAATTTGAGATGATAATAAGAAAAGAAACGACAATAAAATTGTCGTTTCTTTTCTGGTCCGAGTGACAGGACTTGAACCTGCGGCCTCTTGACCCCCAGTCAAGCGCGCTACCAGCTGCGCCACACCCGGATATA
>JAXJVR010000081.1:0-10703 GCA_036308405.1 Acutalibacteraceae bacterium | reverse complement strand
GTCAATGAAAGCGTTAACGCTTTCAAACTTTTCACCGTAGAACATTTCAACCTTTAATCTGCCGAAAAAGTTTTCCATAGCTCCGTTATCCATACAATTACCTTTACGCGACATACTTTGAGTAATGTTATGTTCTTTAAGCAACCGTTGGTATTCGGCATGTTGGTATTGCCAACCTTGGTCCGAATGAAATATAGGTGTTGCATCAGCAGGAAGCTTTTCAAATAGACCATTAAGCATTTCTCTAACTTGTTCTAAATTGGGACTTGTTGAAACGGAATAAGATATAACCTCATTGTTGAACAAATCCAAAACAGGTGAAAGATATACTTTTTCATCACCAATGTTAAATTGTGTAACATCAGTAGTTATCTTTTCAAATGGTTTTTCTGCATAGAAATTTCTTTTTAGTAAGTTGTCGGCAACTTTACCAACAGTTCCTTTGTATGAATGGTATTTATCGTTTTTACGTTGTTTGCCTTTTAAGCCAAGTTCTTTCATTAGTTTTTGTACTGTTTTGTGGTTAATTAAATAACCTTTGTTACGCAAAACGATTGTAATTCTACGGTATCCATATCTGCCTTTATTGGAATTGTAGATATCTACAATTTCTTGCTTTTCGCACTCGTACTTGTCCGTGTTATCGTGTTTTAAATAGTAATAGAATGTGCTGCGAGCAATACCGGATAATTCCAATAAATCTTTCAGCGGATATCTTTGCCTTAGTTCAGAGATTATTTTTGCTTTTTGCCGTTCTTTCGCTCTTCCGCAAGAACTAAGGCACTCAGTTTTTTTAAGTATTCTATCTCCATTCGTAGTCGTTGGTTTTCGGCAATTAAATCTTCCTCAACCTTTTTGTCCAGTTTAGGTGGTCTGCCTTTCCTTGTTCCGCTGGCGGAACAAGCCCTGCCTCGTCGCTCTTTCATTAGACCTTCGGCTCCTTCTTCCAAATATATGCGTTCCCACCGTTGCACCATATTTGCTGCCGAAGCCTCTGATGTTACCGTCAAGTCATATTTTCGTGCAGTTTCTCTAAATCCCAAACTGTGGTCTCGCATATCCATTATAACACCTATTTTGAATTCTGCACTATATCTTTTTTGCTTTTGCCCTTTTTTTGACATAAAAATATGCACCTCCAAAAGTGTCTAACTTTTGGGGTGCATATCAAAGCCCTGCTTCTTTTTATGTTGTTATTTATCAAAGCCGGCGCGGTATTCACGCATGGTCATACCGTATTTTGCTTTAAACTGTTCGGACGCCCAGCTTATGTTATTAAAACCGCTGTCAAATATAATGTCGGATATGCTGTAGTTAGAGTTGCGCAGCATATTTGCTATATAATTCAGACGAAGCGAATTTATATATTCGGTGACAGTCATACCCGTGTATTTTTTAAGACACCTTGAAATATGCTCACGGCTTTTATCCGAAAGATTGAAAAAGTAATCCGAACCCGCAACAAAATTACCGTTCTTTTTTATTTTTTCACACATTTGTTCAAGCCAAATAGGCATACTCTCACTTGTTTGGTTAACCGCAGAAAAATAGTTTGTAAATGTATTGAACAAAAATACGCGAAGTGAGGTTTTTAGTTTGTCTTTATCGGCAGGGTCAATAGCCTTTATGCGTTCAAAACGGTTTGTAAATTTTTTCAGTTCATAGTCGCTTAAATTTATTTCGGGCGGTAAGTCCGAGTTTATAAGCTGTTCACTCGGAAAACCGTCGCCTAAAAAATGAAAAATCTGTTCGGCGGTGTTTGCCGTAAAGGATATATTTAAAAAACAAAAAGGCTCTGAATTTATACAAGTGTATTTGTGTATATCTTTAGGTCTTACCAAAACAAGACTGCCTTTGGTAAGCTTTGTTTTTGAGCCGTTGACTATATGGCATACACTGCCTTTAAGAATTAAACAGAATTCATAAAATTCGTGATAATGGCTTACCGATTTTTCGGTTTCGCTGTATACATATCTGTAATAACACTCAAGATTAGAGTCGAATTCATTTTTTTCCGTCAGCAATTTAGCGTTCATACTATCACCTGAAATATCAAAATACCATAATTATAATATCACATTAGCATTTGTTTTTCAATAACCTATATGCTAAAATCGAATTGAACCTAAATATTATATTACGAGGTGTAAAAAATGGCATTTGTAAGCGAAAAAATCAGAATAAGCTGGCAAAAACTTAATGAATTTGCCCACAAAAAGCTTTACGACCTTGAAGGCGTCGAGTATGTAAAGACCGACGGCTACAAGAAAGACAACACTTTCCCCGAAAGCGGTTGGGAGCCGTTTTTGCCTGAAACCAGAATGAACGGCAGAGACGCGCATTTTTGGCTCAGAGCAAGTTTTAAAACTCCGCCTAAAAAAGAAAACACATCTTACTACATAAGATGCACCACCGGCTTTGAAGGTCAGTGGGACGGCACCAATCCGCAGGGACTTATATACCTTAACGGCGATATGGTGCAGGGCGTAGACACAAACCATACCGAAATTTATCTTGAACCGGATACCGAGTATACAATGTATAACTATTTCTATCTGGGACTTTTAAAGAATAATGTTCCGTTGCGTATGGAAATGTATGAGCTTGACGAAAACAGCGAAAAACTCTACTACGATATACGTGTGCCTTATGATGTTGCAATGATGCATAATCAAAACGACCAAGTTTATGCAGACATTATCTCTGTTCTTGAGCAGACGGTAAACCTTATAGATTTTCGTAAACCGCGCAGCGAAGCTTATAGCGAAAGCGTAAAAAAAGCGATTGACTTTATCGCTGTTGAATTTTACGACAAACTCTGCACAGAAGAAGGCAAACCGATTGTCGACTGTATAGCGCACACACACATAGATGTAGAGTGGCTTTGGGCGCGTGACCAAACACGCGAAAAAATTCAGCGCAGCTTCACCAACGCGTTGGCTCTTATGAAAAAATATCCCGAATACAAGTTTATGCTTTCTCAGCCTGAGCTTTACCGCTATCTTAAAGAAGAAGCTCCCGAAAAATATGAGGAACTCAAACAGCTCGTAAAAGAGGGCAGATGGGAACCCGAGGGCGCTATGTATGTAGAAGCCGACTGTAACCTTGCAAGCGGTGAAAGCCTTGTCCGTCAAATTTTGCAGGGCAAAAAGTTCTTTAAAGACGAATTCGGCGTTGACAGCAAGGTTCTGTTTTTACCCGATGTTTTCGGTTATTCTGCGGCATTGCCTCAAATTCTTAAAAAGTCGGGAATTCGCCACTTTGTAACATCTAAAATTTCTTGGAATGAAACCAACACTATGCCTACCGACACATTTATGTGGGAAGGTCTTGACGGCACCGAGATATTTACGAACTTTATTACTACCCAAAATTACGAGGGCATAAATCCTCAAAGAACTACCACTTATGTAGGACATATGTGGCCTAAAGAAATTAAGGGCACCTGGAACAAGTTTGTTGAAAAAGAATATTCAAAACGCACCATTACAACCTACGGTTTCGGTGACGGCGGCGGCGGTCCTACCAAAGATATGCTTGAAACGCAGCGCCGTTTGGCAAAGGGTCTGCCCGATATGCCGGTTACAAAACTGCCGACACTGCTTGAGCACCTTGATAAAAAGCGTGAAGATTTTGATGAAGCTTGCGCTAAACTTAAACGCACACCTAAGTGGGTTGGCGAACTTTATCTTGAACTCCACCGCGGAACATATACCTCTATGGCAAAGAACAAGCGCGGCAACCGCAAGAGCGAACTTGCACTCGGTGAGGCAGAGGCTATTTCTTATGCAGGTTTAATGCTCGGCAGCGATTATGATGCAGAGGGACTTTATTACAACTGGAACAGAACCCTTCACGACCAGTTCCATGACATACTCCCGGGTTCTTCTATAAGAGAAACCTATGAGGGAACAGACATTGACTACAAAGAAATTGCCGAATATACAGAGGGCGTTATCAACGAGAAGATGGGCGTTATAGCAAGCAAGTTAAACACCGACGGCGGTGTGCTTGTATACAACCCGTCAGGCTTTGAACGCAAAGGACCCGCTGTGGTAGACGGTAAAACCGTAGAACTTTGTGATGCCGTTCCGGCTTTCGGTTGGAAAGTTGTTAAAAATTACGCCGAAAACACCGATGTAAAGATTAACGGACTTACAGCAGAAAACAAGTTCTATAAAATGGTGCTCGACAACGCCGGCAGAATTACCGAGTTGTTTGACAAAACCGCTTGCCGTCAGGTTCTTAAAGACGGCGAATTCGGAAACGAGTTCCAGGCATTTGAAGACTATCCGCGCAGTTACGACAACTGGGAAATCACCGATTATTATAAAGAGAAAAAATGGGTGCTTGATGATATCGCCGAAATTACACCTATAACCGACGGCAGTCGCGCAGGCTTTAAGGTTGTTAAAAAGTATCTTGAGTCAGAAATTTCGCAAAATATATGGCTCTATTCCGATTCAAACCGCATAGATTTTGATACGGATATTGATTGGCACGAACAGCATCAAATTCTTAAGGTGGCATTCCCTGTTGATGTTCACACAAACACCGCTGTTTATGAAACACAGTTCGGTCATGTAGAGCGCACAACACACGCAAACACAAGCTGGGATAAGGCTAAGTTTGAGGTTTGCGCACACAAATGGATAACCGTTGCCGAAAACGGATACGGCGTAGGTCTTCTTAATGACTGCAAATACGGCTTTAATACCGAAGGCAGCACTATGAAGCTTACCGTGTTAAAGTGCAGCACATATCCTAACGAAGTTGCCGACCAGGGCGCGCACAAGTTTACATATTCGATAGTGGCTTACGAGGGCGACTTCAGAGAAGCAGGACTTATAAACGAAGCGTATGCGCTTAACCAGCCGTTTACCGTAGCAAATGTTAAGGCAAATGACGGCGCTTTGGCAGAAGAGTTTTCACTTGTAAACTGCGACAAAGCAAATGTTATTGTTGAAACTGTTAAAAAGGCAGAAGCCGATGACGGTATGATAGTTCGTATGTATGACGCATTTGACCGCCGCACAAACGCAAAAATAACCGTTGCCGACGGCTTTAGCAAGGCTTATCTTTGCGACCTTATGGAAAATGAGTTAAGCGAACTTGACTTTGACGGCAAGTCGGTAACCGTTCCCGTGTCGAATTTTGAAATAGTAACTCTAAAATTCGCGAAGTGATATAAACATATATAAAAACCCGATTTTTCGGGTTTTTATTTTTGTTACAGTTTACAGTTGAAATTTTTATTTTTGCAGTATATAATTAAAGCAACTAAAGTAAAGGAGCAGTCCCTAAAATGAAAAAGACTATTTGCAAGGTTGAATATGATACCGATACCGCAGAACTTGTTAAAAAGCATACTTACGGCAATTTCGGCGATGCCGACGGTTATGAAGAAAGCCTTTATGTAACCGAAAACGGCAAATATTTCCTTTATGTAAACGGCGGTGAAGAGTCAATTCATCCTACAGAAAATATTACAAGACTTTCTGCTCAAAAGGCAGACGAGTGGCGTAAAGCACACTGATTTTAAAATCACAAATTTAAAAACTTCGGCGGGCGCGACTTTTAACGCCGAGCCGAGTTTTTGTATTAAAATAAAAATTAAGAAAGTATATGGTTATGGATATTAAACAAGAATCACTTAAAAAGCATTATGAATGGCAGGGCAAAATTGAGGTTGTATCACGCACAGCGGTTACCGACAGCACTTCGCTGTCACTTGCGTATACCCCCGGCGTAGCAGAACCTTGCCTTGAAATACAAAAGGATATAGACAAATCTTATCAGCTTACACGCCGCAGTAATTTGGTTGCCGTTATAACCGACGGTTCAGCCGTGCTCGGACTCGGCAATATCGGCCCCGAAGCCGGAATGCCGGTTATGGAAGGCAAGTGTGTCCTTTTTAAAGAGTTTGCCGGTGTTGATGCGTTTCCGCTTTGCATAAAATCGCAGGATGTTGATGAAATTGTGCGCACAATTTATCTGCTTTCGGGTTCTTTCGGCGGAATAAATCTTGAAGATATAGCGGCTCCGCGTTGCTTTGAGATTGAAAAAAAGTTAAAAGAGATATGTGATATTCCCGTATTTCATGATGACCAGCACGGCACGGCTGTTGTTGTTGCGGCGGCGCTTCTTAATGCACTTAAGGTTGTCGGCAAAGATATTAAAGACATCAAATGCGTTATAAACGGCGCAGGCGCCGCAGGAACGGCTATAGGCGAGCATCTTTTGGCTTTGGGACTTAAAAATCTTATTATGTGCGATAAAGACGGCGCGATTTATAACGGTATGGCGGGTCTTAACTCTGCTCATACAGAGCTTTCTAAAAAGACTAATCCCAACTGCGAAAAGGGTAACCTTGCCGATGTTATGCGCGATGCCGATGTGTTTATAGGCGTTTCTGCGCCTAACATAGTTTCACGCGAAATGGTAGCCTCTATGGCTCCGCGCGCTATAGTATTTCCTATGGCGAATCCCGTTCCCGAAATTATGCCTGACGAGGCGCTTGCAGGCGGAGCAGAGGTTGTGGGCACAGGCAGGTCTGATTTTAAAAATCAGATAAACAATGTGCTTGCTTTTCCGGGAATTTTCCGCGGTGCTCTTGATGTAAGAGCAAGCGACATAAACAATGATATGTTATCCGCCGCTTCTTATGCAATAGCCTCTCTTGTAGGCGAAGATGAGCTTTCTGCCGATTACATATTGCCGAAAGCTTTCGATAAGCGAATTGCCCCGACGGTTGCTGCTGCTGTAGCCGAGGCGGCTCGCAAAAGCGGTGTAGCAAGAATTTAATTTTAATATAAGCATAAATAAAAACCGAGATGTAAATTTAAAACTTACATCTCGGTTTTTAAGTTATTATTTGGCTCCCTCTGCCGAGGGAGCTGGATTTTGCAAAGCAAAAGCCTGAGGGAGAGAAAAACTTGATTATAGCAGTAGTTTATTCTTTCTCTCTCCGTCAAAACTTCGTTTTGCCACCTCTCTCATCAGAGAGAGGCAAAGCACATAAAAGACTGTTCTTTGTAATATAATATTAAATATTATTGTTTGCTCTGCCGTAAATCACGGTGTTTTCTTTAAGTAATTCCGCCAGCCAATCGTTTATGCACTCACCCTTTATGCGCCACTGCCAGTTGTTACCAAGCGTAGAGGGGGTGTTTATTCTGCCTTTTGAGTCAAGCCCCAAAAGGTCTGACATCATAATTATGCAGGTGTCGGCAACGGTAGACATAGCCGCTTTTATCATAGCCCAGTTAAATCCGTCATTGCTTTGATAGTTTAAATATTTTTTTGCATTTTGCGCCGAATTTTTATCGTTTTCAAGCCAACCTATTATTGTGTCATTGTCATGTGTTCCGGTATAAATTACGCTGTTACGCTCAATATTATGGGGCAAATAGGCATTGTTGCTGTCACCGTCAAACGCAAATTGCAAAACTTTCATACCGGGGAATCCGGT
Organism: Acutalibacteraceae bacterium; assembly: GCA_036308405.1. Classification (GTDB taxonomy): domain Bacteria; phylum Bacillota; class Clostridia; order Oscillospirales; family Acutalibacteraceae; genus UBA737. The sequence goes on along the minus strand of JAXJVR010000081.1, from coordinate 3,232 downwards.
ATTTTTAAGCATTTTACGCACGGCAGGGGTTATAATGCCCAAATCTTCGGCTATTATGGGCATTTTTTTGCCAAACTCTTTTTTAAATGAGTCAAACAAATCGGTGTTTGGGCCTTTTATCCACTTACCGCCTTTGGCGTCGGTGTCACCGTAGGGAATAGCGTAAAAGGACTCAAACCCTCTGAAATGGTCAATTCGCACTGTGTCATAGCGATTTAGCGCGTGCAACATATATTTTTTCCACCAAGAATAATCGGTGCTTTTCATATATTGCCAATCATAAAGCGGATTACCCCACAACTGACCGTCTTTGCTGAAAAGGTCGGGTGGAACGCCGGCTACCGCTTTGGGTGTATAGTCATCGTTCAGCAAAAACTGCTTCGGGTCAGACCAAACATCCGCCGAGTCAAACGCAACATAAATCGGGATGTCGCCTATAATTTTTATTTCGTTTTCGTTGGCGTATTTTTTAAGTGCGCACCATTGTTTATCAAACTCAAACTGCAAAAATTTGTGAAATGCTATATCTTTTGATAATTCTTTTTCGGCTTTTTTGACGGCGATAGGCTCTGCGGTTTTTAACTCATAGGGCCACTCGTGCCACGGTTTGTTACCGTTTGCGGTTTTAAGAGCCGAAAAAAGAGCGTAACCGTCAAGCCAATATGAATTTTTTTGTTCAAAAGTTTTGTATTCTTCGTTAGGGTTAAAACGGTCAAAGGCTGTTTTTAATACTTTAAATCTGTTGTTATAAAGTTTTTCGTAATCGACTTTTTCACAGTCACTGCCAAAATCAAATGATTCTATTTCACTTTTTTTTAGTAAACCTTCTTCTTCGAGCAGTTCAAGGTCAATAAAATACGGGTTGCCCGCAAAGCTTGAAAAAGATTGATACGGTGAATCACCGAAATTGGTAGGGTTAAGCGGCAGTATCTGCCAAAAAGATTGCGCGCCTTTATGTAAAAAGTCGACAAATTCAAAAGCGGCGCGCCCGAAAGTGCCTATGCCGTGCGGTGACGGTAAAGAAAACACAGGCATCAAAATTCCGTTTGTGCGCATAAAAACTCCTTAAATTTTGTTGTGTCTATTATATCATCGAACACAAAAAAGAGCAAGGGGATATAATTTGGAAAAAGAATAATAAAAACTGAAAATCCGCTCTCAAAAGAGAACGGATTTTCTTGACTGTTCCGAACTGTTTAGATGCCACTTAAAGATGGTGTTTTGTGAAGTTTTCTTAAGATAGCATATAGCCTATATTGTAGCCCGTGTTATAAATAAACCATAGTGCCGCAACAAAAATAAGAATACCCCCGATAATGGTGAAACCCTGCATATGAGCGCTGCTACCAATATGAGCAAGAAAATAACCGATTATTGCTATTGCCATAGGTAAATCATACCCACCATACTTTCACCTTCTAATAGCTGTTCTTAAAAGCACTCACTTAAAACATATACCAAGGTATCATCCATAAAATAAATATAATAGCGCCAACAGCTACAAGTGCGGCAAGTATTAATCCGGTTTTATTGTTTGCTTGATTGTTCGCCTCATTAGCTGTTAAAACTTCTTCAGATATGTTTGCATTAGAATTTACAAGTTTATTTCTACAGTTGTTATTCATATTCGTTGCGGCTGTGGAAATAGTGATACCAATACTTGGAGTTGTAAACATTTGGTTTTTTGCATTAAGCTTGTACATTGATACAAGTTCAGTAAGCAAAGTAACAGCGAAGTCTAATTTTTCCTTTTCAAGAGCGGGGTCATTCAAAGCTTTTACTGCATCAACATAACGACAAAACGCATTAGTAAAGCCAATGGCGGCATTTGACATTTCACCGAGTTTGATATCATAACAATTACAATACGCTCTGAAGAATGGTGCATCTATATTAGAAGCATCGTTGATTACTACCATATCGAAATGTTTCGCTGCCTCTGAATGTTGACCATTTTTCATTTCTTCGACTGCTGTTTTCATTAGATTTTCAATATTTAGTTCCATAATAAAACCTCCTCAAATTTTATGTTATAAAGTATAACATATATTTATAACATTTGTCAAGGCATAATAATGGTGAGGTGATTGTAAATGAAAGAAAAACTCATCATAAATAAAAAATCCTTAAAAGGTGAAGATGGATATAAAACATTTTCAATTAGAATTAAAGAAGAAACTGTTGCAAATCTTGATGAATTATCAAACGAAACCAACCGTTCAAGAAATGAACTTATAAATATATTACTTGATTATGCAATAGAAAATAGTGAAGTAAAATAATTAAAGCACCTGAAACCAAGTTTGGAATCAGGTGCTGTTTTTATTGTTGAGATTTAACTGTGTTTACTGATGAAATAAGCATTACACGAATACTGGTACAAGCCGAGTCTAATGATTTATATTGTTCTTCGGTAATGTAATTTGTTTTATACAAAAGTTCAAGCCAATAGCCTGTTTCGTTGGCTTCTTTAAGGGCTATTTGAAGTTTTGACACAAAGTCTGCCTTGCCGTGTGCATATTGCGCCTCGCGGATATTTGCGCCGATAGATGTACCGCTTCTGCCGATTTGATTGGAGATGATATTTTCTTTTTTGAGTTTGAGTTCTTTGACCAAATTTATTATAGAAACTGCAAAGTCCATTGATTGAACTGATAATTTATCATCGCGCATAATAGCACCCTCTTTCAAATTTAGTATATCATAAACTTTTAAATTTGTAAATGAAGCATTTGCTTTCGCAAATATGAAGCGGCGGCTTTGCCGCCACGATGCAAATTCGCTTTGCGAATTTATGAAGCAAAGCGTTCCTTATCGTGCCGTAGGCACACTTCATTAGCGTAAGCGTCTTCATAGCCGAAGGCAGCTTAATGTTCCCATAAGGAAACGCTTCATTCCACCAAAACAAAAAACCGACCTATTGGTCGGTTTCTGTTTTGGCTGTTCCGAACCATTTAGATGCCAACTTAAAGTTGGTCTTTTGCAAAGTCGATTAGCCGTAAAATTTCATTTTGTCTTCTCTGAATTTTGGTATTAACTCTATACCTTTTTTATTCTTTTGTAGAAAAGTATGAAGGTCAAAGTATCTTTACCAAAGTCCGTATAAAAACCAAATTTCTTTCTGTAATTCTTTTGTGCTCATATAATTGCCACCTTTCTTTTTTGGTAACAACAATTATGCACACAAATTGTTATAAGTCCAGAGAAAATCAATAATCATACCAACATAATT
>JAXJVR010000080.1:0-35789 GCA_036308405.1 Acutalibacteraceae bacterium | reverse complement strand
ATCTTGTAGGGTTATATAAACCAGGATACACGCACAAGGCAGAACAAAAAAGCTTTATTACTTTTCGTCTATTTCAAAAAAGTCTTCAAGTCTGTCAACAAAGGCATCGGCTACGGTTTCATACTCATCGTCATCTTCGATTTCGCAGAAGAATTCTTCACCGTCTTCTTCGATAACCTTTACTATTACAAGTTCGCCCGAGTCCTCAAGCATTTTTTGAGGGTCGTCATACTGCGGTAAAAGCGCAAGATATCTGTCGGTGTCGGTTTCGATAGCGTCTAAAACCTCAAAATTATACTCTTTGCCCTCATCATCGGTGAGGGTTATAAGGTCCGGGTTATAATCATCATTCTTTATGTTTTCGCTCATTTATTTTTCCTCCGATTAAAACAACATAACAAATATATTTTACCCCAAATTTTGCGTTCAGTCAATAGGATAGTTTTTCTTTTGTGCAAAAAAGCAAAAATCAGGCTTGTTTTTTAGTTTTTTATACAAAATGTATAAAAGTTATTAAGTTTTGCTTGACAAATTGGTTATAGTTGCTTATAATAAAGGTGCAAAGAAAAGAAAGGGGCGGCAAAACGCTATGGTAGATACTCCACCTGAAAGTTCAAAAAAATAAAATGAAAGGCGTGAGTCCGGTGTATTCAGAAGCGTAAACCCGACAACTATAAAATATAAAGGCGTGAGTCCGAAAGACAGTTTAACTTTAAACTCAAAACTATAATATCGAATAAATCGAAAGGCGTGAGTCCGAAAACTCAGTTAGTTTTGTTTAGAAAACTAAAAATTTAAACGATGGTGAGTCCGATGTTTAGTTAAAAAGTTTTAAACAGTTACGCGTAAGACGCGATTTATATATAAAGTATAAAATAATAAATTTAATATTAGTTAAAAATATGTAAACGAGAAGTAAAAACATATAAAATAGGCGCTTGTTACAGCAATGTAACAAGCGCTTTTTTGTTTTGACTCTATAACAAAGGTGTGGGTGTTCTCTCCGTCCGTCTTTTGCTCGCAAAATCCGCCTCATTTGTCAGAGGGAGGCACGGCAAAGTGTTTTTAATGAATTTTTACCCTAAAATTACAATATGACTTTAATTCTTAAAAAGCATTTTTTCGCACTCTTCTTCGGGCATAGGTCTGTAATAATAAAAACCTTGTATATAATCGCAACCGGCAGCGGTTACAAATTCGTTTTGGGCAGGAGTCTCCACGCCTTCGCAGATTACCTTTAATTGCAGTTTGTGGGATATATCTACAAGCCCCTCAAACAGCAGTCTGCCGCGTTCATCATCGGCACTGTTTAATATGCTGTTATCTATTTTTACAATATCTACAGGATAGTGGCACAGATTTATAAGCGAAGTATAACCGCTTCCCAAATCGTCAAGAGCAATATGAAAACCGAGTTTTTTACATTCTTCAATATTTTTAAGCGCCTTTTCACTGTTCTTTTCAATGGCGTCCTCGGTTATTTCTATGCAAAGATTTTGCTTGTTAAATTTATATTTGTCGCTTATAGATTTTATGTTGCTTATAAAATCATCTTCCGAAATTGTTATTCTGGTAAAGTTACATGAAATTACAAGGTCGGAAAATTTTGTGCCGTTCCATTTTTCAAGCTGTCTGCAAACCAAGTCAAATATATAATAGTCGTGTTTTGAAATCAGGCCGTCTTCTTCCATAATTTTTATATATTTGTCCGGAGAAATAAGACCTTTATCAATGCCGTCCCATCTTGAAAGCGCTTCGGCAGATACAATATTTTTGGTTTTTGCATCGACTGTAAATTGCAGATACAATTTAAACTCTTTACGGTCAAACGCTTTTATAATGCCCTCTGTCATTTTCTTTTCTTCGGCTACACGGTTCATAGAGTGAACATCGCACACTATTATTCGGGTGTCGGTGCCGAAAATTTTATTGCAATTTTTTCTAAGGTTAAAAAGCAATATCTCGCTGTCCTTATCAGCCGTGGTCAGATTATAAAGCGCGGCGTGAAAAACAAGTTTGTTTCCGTCTTTTTCGGATGCTATATACTGACGGAGTTTTTTCATAATCTCTTCAAGCCGTGTTTTAGCGTCCGCTTCGTTAGGACTGTTAAAAACAAGCGCAAAGCCGTTTTCGGTAATTCGCGCGGCGAATTCATTTTCGGCAGTCGCCGAAGAAATTGTCTTGGCGGTGGCTTTAAGCACATCCGAAAAAACTGCGTCGCCGTAATAAGCGCGCAAATAACTGTTGTCTAATATAATATACGCAACATAAAAAATACTCCGTTCAAAATCACCGAGAACATCCTCAAACATATACTTAAAGTATGTAAGATTTCCTATTCCCGTTTCATTGTCTAACATTTTTTCAATACGGTTTTTTTGCCTGATTTTATTGTTTTGAATTATTAATACCACAACAAGAAAAGCAAGAATTAAGGCGACTGCTATTCCTATAGGAATAAGCAAACCATAATTTGTTTGCTTGTGCGCGGAATATTTAAGCATAAGTCCGTCAATCTGACTGTGGGGGATTTCGGCAAGCGCAGAATTAAAGTTTGTTATAAAATCTTCACCCGCCAGTTTCGTAAAAGCAAAGCCCACGCGGTTTAATGAATTGTCCCGACTGTATTCAAAAACCTCAGCCGTGCTTACGGCATAGTCTTTGTTTGAGTCAAGGTTGCAGCACGAAACAAGTTCTGCCTGTAAGTTATGCGCTAAAGTATCCTTATTCTTATCACTGCCGTTAATATAAACAAAATCAATATCGGTTTTTTGCGATATGATTTTAAGCAAATCGGGCATAACGCCCTCAAACTGCTCGGTTTCATCGTTGTAATACTCTATAGGAGCATTATCGTGTTCACCCAAAACATAAATGCAGTCTGCATATCCGTCTGTTCTTTGTGTGGTGTCGGTTTTAGCACAGACAGAAAACGAAAAACAAACGCAAAGCAAAAAAGCGATAAAAAAAGTTAAAGCCTTTTTCATTTTTTCAGTCCTCATCGGCAGTTTGCAAATCGGGCGATTTGCTTGCTGTTATGTCACACTTTTCCTTTATTTTGGCAATGTCGGCATTTACATCATTTAAAAATTCAGCTATGGTAACACTGATATTATCTATTTGTTCGCTGAAAATTTCAATTCTTTTTTCTTGAGCGCGAAGTTCGGCGGTGCTTTTTTCTTTAAACGCATCAACCTCTTGCTCGGCATCGGTTTTTAAGCCGTCGGCATAAAGTTTGGCATCGTGAATTATGTCGGTAACTTTTTGGTTTTCCGCTTCTAAACGGGCTATTTGTTCTTTAAGTTCTGCTACCTCATCCGAATGTCGCTTTTCAAGTTCATCGGTTATGTTTATGATGTATTCATAAACATCTTTTTTTGAATAGCCGAAAAGCGCTGTTTTAAGTTTTGCTTCCATAAATTTTATCTCCTTACACATTAAGCTTTTTACGCTCGATTTTGCCCCAGTCAAGTTTTTTCTTTTTATAACCTTTAAATGCCGTAAGTCTTACAAACGCCATAATAAAACGCAGTGTTGTAACCTCGAAAAAGCAAAGCAAAATTGCCTTTACACAGTCAGACGGTTTAAGCGTTAAGTCAAGCGTCTGCACGCGAGAGAAAAACGCCGTAAGCGTCAGTATAGAACTGTAAACCGCGTAAACGCCCATAAACAAAATCATAAACGGCAGATTAAGTAAATCTAAAAAGAACGCGACTATCATACTGAAAACACCGAACACCTCTATAAAAGGCGACAGCAATTCATAAAACAAAAAGTAAATATACGATATAACGCCGACTGCGCCGAATTTTGGGTTTGCAAGCATAACTTTATGCTTAAGCATTGTCTGAAACAGACCCAAATGCCAACGCTTGCGTTGTTTTTTAAGGTCGGACAGTTTTTCGGGCACCTGCGACCAGCAAATAGCGTCGGTTGCATACTTTATTGAATAGGGAATTTTGTTACTCGTGCAATATTCGTGCAGTTTTACAACAAGCTCCATATCTTCGCCCATTGTAGAGTGGTCATAACCGCCCGCCGCGATAACCGTTTCTTTTTTGAACATACCGAAAGCGCCCGAAATAATAAGCGAGCCGTTGAATTTATCAAAAAGTATTCTTGAAGCCAAAAAAGAACGGTCATATTCAAGCATTTGCATACAGGCTAAAATGTTTTTAGGCAAACGGTATTTTGTAACCTTGCCTTCGCTTAAATCAACGCTGTTAGCAGGTCGCACCGAACCGCCGACGGCGACAACATTTTCTTCTTCAAGAACGGGAATAACGATTTTTTTAAGCGAATCGTATTGAAGCACCGAATCGGCGTCCATACAAATAAAATAAGGATATTGCGCCGCATTTATACCCATATTAAGCGCGTCGGCTTTGCCACCGTTTTTCTTTTTTATAAGGGTAACGGGAACTTTTTGCGAATATGTTTCATAAATAAATTCTTCGGGCTGACAGTCTATTTGTTTGTGTATGGGTCTTCTTACCGGTTGCATATTGTAGGCTTCGATAAGTTTTTGCGATGTGTTGTCTTTAGAGCCGTCATCTACAACGATAATTTCATAAAGATTATACTCAAGCGACAAAAGCGACTTTACTGTTTCGACAACGGTTACCTCTTCATTATAAGCGGGAACAACAATAGTTATAGGCACATAATAATTTTTGGTAAGCTTGTTCATAAGTCGGTCTTGCGTTTTCTTTTTATAAAGGGTTGACGAGCCTACAACAACCGACAAAAAAAGAAATGTAGAATACCCTATAAGATAGATTATAAAGAAACTGTTGATAATGTCAAATATGTCTTTAATTGTATCCATATATTGAGCTAACATTTTGTCACCGCCGCTTTCTCTGCTTCGTGTCTGTCAAGTCGGTAACGGATAATTTCACGCGCATATCGGTCATCACCGTCAAAAATATCAATAAGCTCGCCGTATGTAAAGCCGAGCGCTTCGCAGCTTTTAGCGCTGTTAAGGCGAACATACCAGTTTGAGCTTGACAGATTGTTTTTTAGTATTTTGTTGGTTTTTTGGTCTTGGTATGTCTTAAGTGCAGAGGACGCTATCGCCTGATATTGCCAAGGCAGGTCTTTATTGCCTTCGGCAAAGGCTTGCAAAGTCTCTTTTGCGTCTTCGTTATAAAATTTTTCAAAATATCTGATAGCAGAATAGCGCAATTCGTTATCGGCGGTTTCGTCCTTTAAAATTTCAAGCATTTTGCCGTCTTTTCTTATACCGCCGAAGCGCAAGAAATTTAATATGTTAAGTTGCATAGTAACAGAAAAGTCATCAAAGCAGAAAAGCAAACTATCGGCAAGGACATTTTTATCTCCGCCGAATTCGGCAAGTCCGTCACAAATAAGTTTTGGATGATGAAAACTTTTGTTTGTGTCAATTATCTTTAATGCTTTTACGACGGCGTTGCAGTCTTTGGTGCTGTATATTGCCGACAGAGCATTTTCACGGCAGTAGACACTGTCGGAACGCAACATATCCAACATCAAATCAAGCATAAGCGTTAAATTTTTTTGATTTATTATTTCATACTTTGCGACCACATACGGAAAATACGCCGCTTTTACTTTATCGCTTTTGCTATACTTGGTGGCTAAATACAAAAAAACCGAATAGATTTGACATATATATTTTTGAACGCCGTCTTTATCTGTAACGCTTAATTCTTCAAGTGCCTTATCAAACGCCGTAAGTTCATTTACTCTTTTAAGCTTAAAATAGAGTTTTTTCTTGTGTTTTTTATCAACCTCTCCGCCGTCATTTATATTTTCGATTTGTTTAGATATATCTTCTTTGAAATATGAGGAGTTTTTGTCAAGGTTTTTGTTTCGCCCGCGCAAAACAAAGATATATACAATATTAAACGCAATCATACTGACGCATATTGCCATATAAACATATATCATTATTTCAATTTTCATACCGTCACCTCATTTCCAAATTTGTTGCAGCATATAGTAGGAAGTTTTAAGCCTTTCGTGATATGTAACCTTGTTACCCCAACCGTCAAGCTCTATATAATCAAGATGTGTTCTTACCGTGCTGTCGGCAGATGCCACACCTGCATAAATACCGTCTATTGTAATATATTCTACGCCGTAGTTGCCGTCATAATAATCATCGTGTATTTGCATTCTTGACGGGTCGGCAAAGTTAAGCAACTGCCAAGGCAGTTTTATTTCGATGTAATCACCGTTTACGCAAAAATCTGCAAGCGAATTAAAACCTTCGCTTTCGGGGTTGGCGTTGCCGTAGCAAAGCTTACCCGTTTCAAAGACCTCGGCTTTGGCGGTCAAATCATTCTGCAAAAGTGCGGTTGCCGTTTGTAATATCATATCAATGTTTACAAATTTAGGTGAATTCTTATCGGGAACATTGCCCGATGAATATGTATCAAAATCGTAAACATTGCCCGCGTATGTGCTGCGTAGCGACTCATAACGCTCCTCTACGAGCAAACGGCTGTTATTTTTACCGTTTATCACCATAACAAAATCGGCATCACGGTCAAATTTTAAGTTGTAGTTTTCGCAGTAGTTACTGCCCGTTTTTTGTGTTGTATCAATAGGGATATACAAAGTTTCGTTTTCAAAATCAAAATTCTTTTTATTTACCATAAAATAGATAAATTTTTCATCATATTTGCACGATAATGCAGAATTAAGTGTTTTTGAAACTATGTCGTCTTCGGTCCACTCGCTGATATTGCCGTCAACATAGCAAACCGATTTTTCTTTTCCGGGGTCAAATGACAGCAGACCGAAATATTGCTCGTTTGTCTGGTAGTCCGACCAATATGGTGTTCTGCGCAAATCTACGGCATACATTGTGTTCCAAGTGCGCTTAAACCATTCGTCCTGCCAAGTAAACACGCAACCGCCCGCAGAACCGCTTGTGGTTATATCTTCCCAGCAGTCGATAATCGCCTGACCCTGCTCGCGTTCAGACATATTACCTTGGTTACGGTTGGTATTTTGGTCGCGTTGCGCCATTCCGCGCCCCGTAGAAACACCGAATTCCGAAATAACTACCGGCATGGTGTGATGTGTGTTCAGCGCCGACAGATACGCGCGGTAGGTGTTAAGGGCTTCGCCGTCATAAAAATCGCTGACATTATCTATGCCGAGTGATTGCCAATCATCCATATAGGTTAAATAGTCGGGATAATAGGGATACACATGGTATGAGGCAAACTGACCGGAATAAAATTCATCGGTTGTTTTTATATGCTCTACATCCACCTCGGCGCATTTCATAAAAAATTCAGTCACATTTTTAGGATAGGTAAACGGGTCGGTGGTAGGCCAGTTTGAAAATGCTACAAGCCGTTGCTCGTTATACCGTTTGCTTTCATACTCGATAACCTTGTCGCCCACCATAGCAAGCATTGTTTCAAACGGAGTAGCCTCTTCGCTTGTATACATATATTTTCCGCGGTAAGAATTTTTATCAGCGTCATCTTTATACAAATCATCGGTGTAAGCAACGGTTAAATCTTCCCACTCGACACCCAAAATATAACCGATAACCCATTTTGAAATATCTTTTTTGTAAGAGCCGTGACCTGCGCTTGCCATTCTGCCGATATTTATTTTTTTGTTACCGTGAATAACATCTACCATAGTTTTAGAGTTAGACAAAAAAGTATCGTAAAACTCTTTACTGTAAGCGTCAAGTCGTGAGTTTTGAACATAATCGTTTACCCATACGCCGTGTATAAGATAAAGCGGGTCGGGGTTATCCTTATTATACTCGTAAAAAGCGTTATAAAAGGTGTCATTTTGCACGGTATAAATTCTGAGCGTGTTTGCGCCCATTTCTTTAATTTGTTTAAACCAACGCAGATATGTCTGTTTATCGGCGGCAAAATCGGTTGACCATTCGCCCGGAATACCCGAACCCATATTAACGCCCTTTATTTCAAACTGTTGCCAGTCGGAATCGGTTTTTATATAAATGTTATCGGCATCGGTTTTTGTAAAAATTTCGATGTTTTCGTTTTTGTTAAAATCAAACCAAACGCCCATATTGTAATATGCATAGTCAAAACCGAGAAAAGCAAGAACTATAACGGTTACTATGATTATAAATTTTTTCAATTCCTGCTCCTCCTTTTGTCAGTTTGCATTTTCATTAAATTTCTTTATCTTGGACTCGGCGCTGTATTGACTTAATGTTTCAATATTTTCGTCCATATATTTTGAACGGACGGCTATAAATTCTTTCATATCGGCAACTGCGGTTTCGTAATCGCGCGGGTTGCGGTCAGCAGGTGTAAAAAGGTCATATTCCTCACCGAAAGTATATCCCCACACTTCATAATTACGGTCTATGGCGTCACCCAAATATGCTATGGTTTCATCAATGTAGTTATTTAAGTATTCGTCGGACAAATATGTTTTGCGTAATTCTCTGTATCGGCTTATTATTCTGTCGGTAAAATCTTCATCTTTAAAAAGCATAAAATACCAAAGGCAGTTTTGCATTTCAAAATGGTCTGCCGGCATAAAGCTTTCCTGATAGCCGTCAAAAGCAGAGTTAAAATCCCAAACGCACATTCTGAATTTACCGTCAAGGTCCTTATACATATAGGTAGAAAGCCAACCTGCGTCATAGTTACAACTGAATTCATTTATTATAAAATAATCAACAAAAGACTGCACATCTATAAGTTCGTCATATCCGTATTTTTTATTATCAAAATCATAAGAATACAAAGACTTTTCAAAGGCTGAAAAATCGTCCTTTATGGCGGTTTGCAGTTCATCGGTCATATTCGCTCTGCCGGGATACACTATAGACTGTTGCAGTTTGGTGCGAATTGTGTATTTTGTAAACGGTGTTATATTTTGCGTGTCGTCATCGTCAATTCGGTCAAGCCTTATGCAGTAGCCGTTAAAAGTGTTATCCTTTTTGTCTACGGTAAGGTTAAGCCGCGCGCCTTCCGTGCCGGCGGTAATTGTTTCGCACAAAAGGTAAACGCCCTTGTATTCGCCGTTTAATATCAGTTCGCAAAAGCGGACATTGGGCGCGTAGTCCATAATTTCGCCCGCTATGTTATAGCACATATAGTTGCGAATAAGGGTTTTGTCAAGAAAAGGTCCGTGAAGCGCCCATTCGTGATGCGAGTCCATACCGAGCATACTTTGCGGATTGTTTGACAAATCTTCTTTTACAAGTTTTATGTAGTAATTTGATTTATCAAACCATCTTGAACTGTTACCGCGCACCCTCATAGATATTTTTGAACTGACCGATGGTTTATCGGTAGGATGATTGCGGCTGTCGGTGTTATCAATAGCGTTAAGGTGGGCGTAAATTCGGGTTTCGCCCGAAGCAGTTGTGGTGTATTCGGTCTGACCCAATTCATTCTTTACGGCTTTGCCGGGAATTTCCTGCCCTGCGGTATCTATTGTAATAATCGGTAAATGAGTGCAAAGTTGCGATTTATCGCAGTCGCACTCGGTAATAACGGGGCTTTCAAGGTGCTGATGCACCCTTTTGGTGTTTTTATAGTCGGGTAGGCTGAAAAAAACAGATACAACCAAAATTACCGCCGCTGTGATAACCGCCGTGATTTTATATTTCATATATCTTCACCAAAGTTTTATTTATCTTGATTTATTATTTCAAGTATATATTCTTGCGCCGATGTTCCGGTCATTCGGGCAATTCTGCGCAAAAGCGCAGAGTTAGGGTTGCTGTCGGCGCCCGCAACAAAGTAATTTGAACGGGTAAGCCGTTCATTATCGTCGTCACCCGAATATAAGATTTTATATCCGCTTTCAAGCCAAGCCTTATCGGCAACATCGGAACGTTTTGAATACGGATATGCCATAGCAACCGTATGCTTGCCGGTGGCATCTTTAATTGATTTGTTTATCTTTATAAAATCAAGCTGTGCAGTATCTGAATATTCGTCTGCGGTTTCACCCTCGGCAACATTTGCACCCTGCCTTCCGTCATGGTCAAAATAGTGCAGAGTCTGTGTATGACTGATTATTTCTACAAAACCTGATTTTGACATTTCGCCGATTTCATACCAAGTGCAGTAAGGCGCGGCGCTGTCACTGCGTTTGTCGGGGTTTGCGGTAGCATTGTCTATTTCATAACCTATAACCGACAGCACCGCTTTCATATTATACTTTTTAAGCAGGGGATAGGCGTTTTTATACACACCGTATTTACCGTCGTCAATAGTAAGTATGACAGGCTTTTGCGGCGGGGTTGCTTCACCTTTCATATAACTTAAAAGCTCTTCGCTTGTTACCGTGGTATATCCGTTTGATTTAAGCCAAGCAAGGTCGCTTTCAAACTCTTGCTTATATATTGCGTATTCGTCGAACGCAACACCGCTGTCAAGGTCTTGTTGCGTTACAAATTCGTGATACATAAGCACCGGAACATTAAATACCGACCTTGCATTTGTGCCGACCTTTACCGCCGAAGATTCGGCGCTTTTACCAACACTGTTTATCGCGGTGGCTTTGTAAAAGCAATCAGGCTTATTTTCGGCGGTTTCATCATAAAAATATTTACCGTCGGTATTGCCTATAACGGTATAACTGCCGCCCGCGGCGTCTGCGCGGCTTATTTCATAACTGCAACCCGCCTGCAAATTACCGATTTCTATAACATTTGTGAATTTATCCATTCTTGTTACCGACAAAACGGACACCCTTGACGGAACGGAGTTTGCAACGGTTTGCTCGGCGTTTATTATAACGGCTTGGGTAGAAACACTGTCCGAGATTTTTTCATCGCACAAAGCTTTTATGCTGTAACTGTAATAAACACCGATTTTTGCCGTGCTGTCAATATAACTGCATTCGGTAGCGTCATCTAAATATTTATAATCGCTTTCGTTTTCTGTTTTGCGAAAAATCTTAAAACTGTCAGCGTTTCCGTCATATTCCCACGAAACAATTATGCCGTTATCGCTCGCTTGCGCGTCTGCATTTTTAGGCGGGGTTATATCACCGCCCGAGCAACCCGATAATGTTACGGTCAAAATTATTACAGCAGTTAAAACAGCGACAATTTTTTTAATTTGAAACTTCATCGTTTTGCATAACAACATTGACATACTCTATATTACCCACCTTATAAATTTGGTCGCAAATGCTTATGTTGTTCTTCTGCTCTGCTTTTGTAAGCATTTTTGTTGTTATTTCATAAATAAATTCTATTGAATTTTCGGTTGAGTTTTTAACACGCATAACGGCTTTACGGTCAAAAAATTTAAACATAACAGCCTGAATATTGCTTTCTGACGATTTACCGCCACGTATTATAACAAGCATACGGTTATTGTTTTTTACAGCGCCGAATACAAGCAGAATTAAAATTACCGCTATACTGCCTACAGAAGCTACCAAATAATCGCCCACGCCGCAACAAATACCGACAATTATCGTCCAAAAAATGTATACCGTATCTCTTGAGTCTTTAACCGCCGTTCTGAAGCGGACAATCGACAACGCGCCGACCATACCGAGCGACAATGCCACATTGTTACCGATAACGGTCATAACCATAGCTGTAAGCACGGTTAACACAACAAGCGAAACATTAAATTTTTTAGAGTAAATTGTGCCTTTATGCGATATGTAGTATGAAATAAATATCATAAAACCTAAAACGCACGCTACGGCAATGTTTGTAATAATCTGTTCGACAGAAAGTCCCGATTGTTCCTTAATTAAATTATAAATTTGACTTCTCATAAAAAATCTCTCCTTATTTTATATATCTTGATAGCTTTGCCCGCGGGCGAGCGCGTATTTGCTGACAGAAAGTTCGCTTTTGTTGATTGAATTTATAAACTGTCTTATGTAATCAAGCAAAAAGCCGTTAAACTTAACCTCAAGCACAACATTAAATTTATCGAAAACGGGATACATGAGCAAATTATCCGAAAACAAATCAAACGAACTTTCGGTTGCGATGATGTTGTTGTCAAAGGTAATTCTTATTTTATTTTCTTTTGCGATGTAGGCTTTTCGGTTATATTGAACTATTGTTTTAGGTCGATAGCATTTATACTGCATTAAAGCGTAACACTCGCGCGCAAAATCTTCTTTATAATTTAAAAGAACATCATATTTTCCTGCAATAAGGCTTTCGGCGTCGGCTCTTGACACAGTCAGCGAGCGTTTAAGTTGCATATTGCCCTGCTTTTGCTTTATTTCAAGCTTGGCGTAAGCGCTGTTCGGCTCATATATGCGAAGGCGTATTTTTCGTCTTGTTTCAATGCCGTCAAGCTTATCAAAAAAATCATCGTCATAAACGGTATCAAAATAAAGCGAGCGTATCATATAACCGTCGGCGCCGTTATGTTCGTCACTTAACAATAGAGAATCTAAATAATGGCTTTTTGTTTTAAATTCTTCAATATTTATCAAAAACTTTTTTTCTTCACGGTTGACCGTGTTCATAAAAGACCTCCCCTTATATAATTTTATACAAACAAAAAAGCCGCACAACAATAGGGCTACAAAACAGCCCGTTTTGAAGTGCAGCCTGACGGGCATAGCATAAAATGCTTTAGCCTCATAGCTTTGCGTCGCCGTTTTTCAACGGTTTTGCCAAATTTACATTTTTTCAAAAACCCAAAGGGTATTGTTTATTTTATGTTCTTGCCCTATGGGATATATGCTAAGACATATATTTTCTCCGACAATATTTTTATATACGGTTTTCGGAACATTGCCTTCGGCAAGTTGTTCTTTTAACGCGTCGTAATTTGTAAAGCCGTTTAAATAACGGTGAAAATCGTGATTGGAATTTTCAACTATATACTTTTTGAAAACGGCTTTAAATGAATTTTCGTTTTCATCAAGACAAAGATATTCGGGCGCTAAAATACACTCGACGGTATCGGTATCCAAAGAAACGCTGTATATACCGCAATAACGGTTTTTCATAACATCAAGCATTGCGTCAATGCCGGCATTACCGCTTTTTACGGTTTTGTATTTTTGCGATTCCGTCACCGCATCGTTTTCGGCTTTGGTTTGATAATACTTCGCTTTTGCGTCATACATCTTCTTTTCGGCTTCAAGCACCGTTTCTTCGGTGTTAAAGTTTTGCTCTTTGTAAGACATACCTACGGATACGTGGTAGTTCATAGGTTCAAGTCTTTCAAATACAATGTTTATAAGTCGGCTTACGGTTCTTTCATCATAATACTCAACAAAAATCAAAAACTCGTCGCCGCCCATGCGGTAAACCGGATACCCGTAAAAAACCTCTTTTAAAGTGTTGGCTATATAAATCAGCATTTCATTGCCGAAGGTATGACCGTATTGGTTGTTGCGTAAATGCAGTTCATCAACATCAACATAAACACACGCAAAATTTTTAGGTTTTTCTTTATCTAACCGTTTAAGCTCTCGGTTATAAGCAACGCGGTTCAAAAGACCTGTAAGCGAGTCGGTGATTGCGGCGCGCTCGGTTTTTCTTAATTGCTTTTTGTTGTAAATCGCAATCGAGAAACAAACCGAAACATCATAAAGCATCGCTTTTACCGAAGCGATTTTTTTAGGATTTACAACGCCCAAAATGCTTATGCGGTTTCTTTTGTCAATAACCGCCGCAAAAACCACGCTTGATATTTTGTGAACCGCTAAAAAGTCATAAAATTCGCAGTTTTGCTTTTTTAGCAAAGAATTGCATTTTACGGTTATTACATCTACGGTCTTTTGGCTTGAAGACTTGCTTTTTGCGGCGCAGTTTAGCAGTTGCGGCATAAGTTGTTTTCGCCCGTTGCCCGTTATAAGCTTTTCACTGTCGAAAGAAAAGACAAAGTTAAACTCTTCGTCGGTATCTACAAAAAATGCCGAACGCGACTTTGCAAATACGGCAATATTTCTTAAAGCCTCTTCTATATTCCCGTCAAGACGGTTTATGTCAAGAAGCAGGTTTTTAATCTTTGATGTGGTAGACGCAACGCGTCTTTTGCGTTTTTCAAGACTTGAAAGAAAAAACGCAAATACCGCACATATAAATAAAATCGAAACAAATATTTCAGCAAGGTCTTCGGAAAAATCCTGCATATTGATTATCGCATTTTTAAATATTTCCGTCAACCCCTTTTTGTAAAATTTCAAAAAATGTAAATATTTACCTATTTTGTTTATTTTAACTTATACGCGTTAAAAAAGCAAGAAATTATTATTTATTTTAGTATTTTACTTTTTATAGTTATTATGATATAATGTTTAAAAATTTAAAGGCGGTGTAAAAAATGTTTGATGCTGTTAAAGTAAAAAACGATTGTGTTAACTGGATAAGAGAATTCTTTAAGCAAAACGGTGACGGTTGCAACGCCGTTGTCGGCATATCGGGCGGTAAAGACAGTTCGGTTACGGCGGCGCTTTGCGCAGAAGCGTTGGGCAAAGACCGCGTTATAGGTGTGCTTATGCCGAGCGGTGAACAACCCGATATTGATATGGCTTATATGCTTGTAAATCATCTCGGCATAAAGCATTATGAAATAAATGTTAAAAACGCCGTTGAGGGCGTTATAAAATCTATGCCCGAAGGACTTGATGTTTCGGTGCAGTCTAAAGTAAATCTGCCCCCTCGTATAAGAATGTCGGTTCTTTATTTTGTGGGTCAGTCGCTTAACGGCAGAGTAGCAAACACCTGCAACCTTTCGGAAGATTGGGTTGGCTATGCTACGCGCTACGGCGACGCCGCAGGCGACTTTTCTCCGCTGGCAAACCTTACCGTTACCGAGGTAAAAGAAATCGGCAGGGTTTTAGGGTTACCGCAAGAACTTGTAGAAAAAACCCCCACCGACGGTCTTTGCGGAAAAACCGATGAAGAAAATTTGGGCTTTACTTACGCAGAGCTTGACAGATATATCCGCACGGGAAAAATCGACGATACCGCAAAAAAGGAAATTATTGACCGCAAGCATAAAATGAATTTGTTTAAACTGCAGTTAATGCCCAGCTTTAAACCCGATATGTAAGGGTGAAAATTATGAACAAGATAGAAAGTTTTAAAATAAATCACTTAACATTAGAACCGGGACTTTATGTGTCAAGACGTGACAGATGCGGCGAGTGTGTTGTTACAACCTTTGATTTGCGAATTACCGCGCCCAACCGCGAACCCGTAATTGATATGCCGGCGCTTCATACGATAGAACACCTTTGCGCCACATTTTTGCGCAATTCAAACGCAAAAACAAAGGTTGTATACTTTGGACCTATGGGTTGCAGAACGGGTTGTTATCTTGTAATGTTCGGCGACCTTGTCAGTTTGGATGTTTATGATTTAGTGATAGATATGTGCGATTTTGTATTGAATTTTGAGGGCGAAATACCCGGCGCATCGCCTAAAGAATGCGGTAATTTTTCGGAACAAAATCTGAATATGGCAAAATATTATATTGCAAAATACAAAAACGCCCTTACCGAAACCCAAAATTTTGAATACAGCGAATAAAACAAAACACCGCGTTTGACCGTTAAGGCCGCGCGGTGTTTTAGTATGAAATTTTAAGATTTAACGATTATGTGGTTAATTAAATTTGCTGTTTTTTGAGATTCCTCGTGACACGGTCACTCGGAATGACATTTGTTTTTCATCTTGCTTTAATATGTCATTGCGATAGGGCATCACACCTCATCCACCGCAAGTGCGGTCCCCCTTCTCCTCAAGGCGAAGGCTACACCAAGGCAATCTCGTGTAATTTACGGAACGCATCAATGCGTTCCCTACAAGATAAAATTTTAAAACTCTTGCTGTGTTTTGGCGTTTTTAATAATCAGTCGCACGGTTTTTATGCACACGCCGATTTTTATAACGGATACGGCAAAAAATATAAGATAAACAAACCCGTCAAGCCGTGTAAAAAGACTGCCCGAAGAAAATGCGCTCACGGCGTAAATATATGGATATTCAAAGCCGAAATTTTTACCCAAAGTAAAAACGGTTTGAACAAGTGTTAAAAAGAGCGCGATAAATCCCGATAAAATTCCGCTTAAAAAATTTTTTGATGTTATTTTTTGGTTTTCGAACTTTATAAATAACGGAATTATAAAAATGGGCGAAAAATATTTTAAAAAACATTTAAATGCCGTTTTAATATGCTGTGTTTTAAAATCCATATCAAAAAGTAATGAGTCAAAATGATAAGTTTTTGAGCACGATATAAAAAGCAACAGCAAAGCGCCCAAAGACAACGCCGTCATAAAAAGGCAAAATTTTAATATTGCCTCACCTTTGCAAAACGCAAAACGCAAAGACATACCCACAAGCAAAAGCAGGGGTAAAATAATGTTTATTTCGGGCAGTTGTATTTTTGTAATAAATTTTAAACAGTCATACGCCGCAGAAGCCGCGCCCCACAGTGATAACAATATTACCACCGAATATATAATACAATTTAATGCCTTTTTAAAAGCGGAGTTTGATTTTTTTAATAAAAAATCGGCGATTAAAACCGACAAAAACGCAAACAACAGCGTAAAAACAACACTTAAAATAAAAACTGGGAACGGGGTATTTACCGTGTAAAACGGCTGTATTATTACGGCGTTTCCCATTGTAAAAATCATTGAAAGTGCAAAAATATGGCTTTTATAATCAGTTTTTTTCATTTTTACTCTAAAATCAACCGTTCGTTTTCTAAACTTATTAAAGGCAAATCATAAATTTTGTGTTCTTCTGTCTGCCTTTTTATTTGATAAAGCTTGTTCGAATAAGACTTGTCCTTTGAATTTTTTATAAGGCTTATAATATCATACCCTACGCTGTCGCTTAACGACGGCGTTTTTAAAATTTCGGTTACATTTTTGGTTTCTACTAAATATACACCTATGTTTAAAGCGGTGGTTTCGGCGCAAAAATTCAAAATATTTAAAATATCGCTTTGTATTAAACCGTTTTCAAGTATTATTACACCGCAATGCTCAAAATACGGTTTTTTTACAAGACTTTTTTGAAGTTCACGATAAGCGTCGCTTAAATCTTTGCCTTCACCCGACAAAACACACCGCTTCTGCTCGTCAGCCGATGGGGAAAGCGCCTCTAAAAGAATTTTTATACCGTTATCCCCGATTTTAAACCCGACAGCCGTTACAAAATATCCGCGCTCAATTTCTTTGTAACCGTTACAACCGCTGCAAAAAATCAAAGCAAGCGCTAAAAACACAATACACAGCTTTTTCATTTTGAAGTGCCCTTTCGTATACGGTTTTTGCTAAACAGAGGTCTTGTTAACATATTACTCCACGAAGCGCGGACAAACACATCTTTTAAATTTTGTCGGTTCGGGTTTGAAAAAGACACGGTATAGTCTGTGCCGAATGAACTCATATTAAAAACCTTAAGAACAAACAGACTTGAAACCGCAAAAAAGCCATAAAGTCCGAACAACGCGCAGGCTAAAACATTTATAAGCCGTAAATAGAATACTGCGCCCGAAAGGCTCGGCACCATAAGTCCCGCTATTGCGCTGAGTGCCACCGCTATAAGCATGGGCGCGCTTATAACGCCCGCGCCTACCGCCGCTTCGCCCACAACAAGACCGCCTACAACGCTTAACGCGTGGCCTAAATTTTGAGGCATACGAAGCCCCGATTCTTTTAAAATTTCAAAAGCAAAAAGCAAGGACAGACATTCGGCAAAACTGCTTATAGGCACGCCTTCGCGCAAGCGCGACACCGTTATTGCAAAATGGGTAGGCAACAACGCAAAATGGTGGGTTATGAGTGCCAAAAAAACGCCCGGCACGCTGACCGCTAAAAAGAAGCATATATAACGAAGCAGTCTTGAAACCGAAGCCAGCGTAAAATTGACATAATAATCTTCATCGGACTGAAAATTTTCAGAAAAAAGATACGGCAGGGTAAGAACCGAAGGTGTGCCGTCGGTAACAACGGCAATTCTGCCTTCAAGCAGTCGCGCCGCAACAACATCGGGGCGCTCTGTAGTGCCGATGGTTTTTAAAATTCCGTATTTATTATCCTTAATATTTTCGGCTATATAATTGCTGTCGAGTATGCCGTCTATATCAATCTTTTTAAGGCGCGATTTTAAAGTATCAACCGTTTTTTGTTCAGCAAGACCGCCGAGATAACAGATAAACACGGGGGTGTCACTGCGCCTGCCTATGCGTGTCATTTCGATACATAAATCAGGCGTTAAAAGTTTGCGCCTTATCATAGCAAGATTAAGCATTGCCGCCTCATCAAAGCCTTCGCGCGGACCCTGCAAAACGCGCTCGGAATCGGGTTCGGTTATACCGCGTGTTCGCCACCCCTTTGTGTTAATGCAAAGTGCCGAGCGGCTTTTTTGCACAATCAAAACGGTGTCACCGTAAAGAATTGCCCTTAACATATCGGGTATTTTTTCGGTTTCGGTAACCTCGTTTGCAAAAAGTATGTTTTGCGCTATATCTTCGGCGCTCGGAACCGAATTTTCATAAAGTCGGCATTCAATAAGCGCTTCAACAACCGTTTCGCCGAGTTGTGACGAATTCACCATACCGTCCATATAAAAAAGACAGCATTTTGCCGCGCTTGCGCCGATTAAAACTTCTCTTATGCGAAATACCGCATCGCGTTTAAATATATTTTTAAAAAGGGCAATATCTTTACTTAAATTTCCGCTTAAAGAATAGTTTTTGTAATCGTCTGTTCCGCCCGACAAAACGCCCACCACCGAGAAATATTATTTTTATACTATATTTCCCGAAAAGCGTAAAATTATTAAGCGCCGTTTGAAATTAAAAAGTCATATTGCGAAACTATGGTGTTCCAGGTGATAGGACCTACGGCGCCGTTTGCGGGAATACCGAATGCGTTTTGAAACGCCGTAACAGCCGCCCGCGTTTGCGGTCCGAAATAGCCGGTTACCGAAACTTCGGGTATGGCTTCTAAATTTTTACCTATAAGCGAAAGATAGGTTTGCAGGTCGCGGACATTTTGATTGCTCATACCCTCGCTTAAAAAATATCCGGGATAAAGCTTGCCGTATTCGCCCGAATAGCCTTCGGGCAAAAATTCAACCGTTTCGGAATATATACGGTTAAGCGTGTTCCAGGTGCTTGTGTTTACAACCCCTGTTACAGGCAGACCGAAATATTGCTGAAAGCGTTTAACCGCCTCGACGGTTTCTTTACCGAATACGCCATCAATGGGCGGCGACAATAAATTCGGGTTAAAATATGCTATTACATTAAGATAATACTGAATAGTCCTGACCCCTATGCCGACAGACCCCTCGTTTAACTGCGTGGTAAACGGCACCTGCGCTTCGCTTATACTGATACCCTCGCTTACAAGGTCGGACAGATTTTTAACACCCACATAATATTGTTTTATTTTATACCATGTGGATTTATCCACCTCACCCGTAACGGCAAGGTTAAAAATTTGCTGAAAAGCCTTGACCGACTGCTCGGTATCCGCGCCGAAAACTCCGTTTTCTTCGGGAATTTTGGGTATTGCAGGGTAGTTGCGTGCAATGCGGTTTAACTGTGTTTGAATTATTTTTACATTGTTACCGAAATCGCCTATACGGACGGGAACTCCGGGATATGACTCTGCTATATCGGCAACCGGCGCATTTTCGACAATGCCGATGTCGGTCCCGTAATAATTTTGCAAAATTTGAAAAGCGGTAAGGCCTGAATTTGCAAGGGTTACCGTTCCCCACTGTGAAAGACCTGCGCAGGTAGATGTGGTTCCGTTGCAAAACTGCGTAAAATAAGGCTCTACGCTACCCCTTTTTACAACATAATCATTAAAAATGTTATCAACAATACGGCTTATGTTTTCATATATCTCGCGGTCCGGAACAAAAGCTTGGTCGACAGCCGTAGAATTTGTTATGTCAAAATCGTATCCGCGCGAACGATACCATTCGGTATATATTCGGTTAAGCGCATAACTTATTATGGCAAGCACATTTGCGGTGATTGCTTCATCCGGCCAGGTGGGATAAATCTCGCTTGAAGCCACATTTTTTATATAATCTATAAAATTTACCGTAACATTTTGGGCGTTTTCGTTTGGCGCGCCCAAATGCACGGTTATGTTTTGGGGAATAACGGGCGCCAAAATTTCGGGCATATTTTTTCACCGCCTTATAAATTATAAGGGCTGCCGCCCTCGATTATTTGAGCTCCAGTGTTTTTTCCTGCGGCGGCAAGCGGTATTAAATCTATGCTTTGCATAGAAATTACACCAGAAAAAACCGGAATGTTAAGTGCAATTTGCTCGACATAACCGTCGGAATTTACCGATACATTGTATTTTGCGTATGGAATTTCACCGCTTGCTTCGGGTTGTTGAGACTCTGCCTTTGACGGAGTTTTAAGTTTAAAAACCTTGCTTTTTCCGCTTTCATCGGCAACATCGGTTTCAATAACGGTCATATTTTCGGGCGTGCCTGTAAACACGGTTATAAGCGCACCGCTTACGGGATAAAGTCGGCGCAGGGTAGTAACGCTTACCACAAGTCCGCCGACAGAGTCATCAAAAGTTTCGGCATCGGTTTTTTCGGTTTTAACTTCATTCGGGTTTGGCGCGCTTTCTGCTATATCCGCGCTGTTTGTCGGGACGGCTTCTTCTTTTACCGAGGCGCGATACATTTCTAAAAGCTCGCGGGCATAATCGTCAGGCGTTTTTTTCGGCATAATATCACCCTTATAATAAATATTTATTACATTGTATGCAGAAAGCCGAAATAAATATAATAAAAATAACCGACTGTAAAAACTTAAAGCTTTACTGTCGGTTACAAATTCTTTTTATTGAATTAAAATTTTTTAGATAAATATTACATCTACGCCGTATGTCACAAATGTGACTATAGCGGCGGCGGCTAAAACACCCAACGCTATTGCGGGGAATGCGCGTTTAAGGCGCATATCAAGCATAGCGGCTACAAGCGCGCCGGTCCATGCGCCCGTGCCCGGCAGGGGAATTGCAACCAATATAAAAAGTCCCCAAAAGGCGTATTTTCTGACAACATCTGATTTTTTTTCGGCGCGTTGTTCAAGCTTTGTTACAATACCGTCAAATTTTTTACTTATTTTGCGCATAAGCTCAAAAATTTTTCTTATAAACAGGATAATAAACGGCACCGGCACAAGATTGCCGATTATCGAAACGGCAACCGCCACCCAATAATTAAGCCCGTTTGCAACGGCAATGGGTATCGCACCGCGAAGTTCAATAACAGGCACCATTGATATTAAAAATGTCATAAGTATTTTGCCGGCTGTGGTGCTCCAAAGATTCATTTGCAAATTCCTCCTAAATTAACGAACTGCCGCTTGACGCGCCGAAAATTTCTTTTAAATAATCGGCGGTAGATATACCTAAAGTATAAGGCTTTACAATCACAAAGTAAACAAGCGCCAAAACTGCAAGCAAAAGCAGGAGCGAAAGCACTACTATTGATATATCCATAGCTTTTGAATTTTCTTTTTTGGGTTTTATTTGCGGGTCATCATCTTCATAACCGGATGTTGTAATAAACATATTGTCACTTTCGGAAGGAACATACGCGTTTTCGTAACGCTCTTTTATTTCCTCTGCGGTTTCAACCTCTGTATACATACTGTTGGATAAATCGCCATTAGGGGTTTGAAACAATGTATCATCGGTATCGTTTTGTTCTTCGTCTTCGGGTGATGAATCCATAACAAACTCTATGTTGTGTTCGTCTGCCGCGGCAGGAGCTTCATAAGCGTTTTCCTGAAGTTCGATTTCGTTGTTATAATCGCTGTCGGGTTCTGTTATATAGTTTTCATTTTCGCTTACGGCGCTTATGGGTTCTGCCTCTTGCGGAGAGGCTTGAACAGGGGCGCTTTTTTGCGGAATATAACTGATTTCTTCTATATAAGGGTGGATTAAATTCTGCATTATAACCTTTCTGAAACTGCGGTTTTCGGTAAGCAAAATAATGGTTTGCGGACCGCTTTCAATTATGCAACCGCCGAAATATCCGTCTGGGGTAACAAGCGGCGTAGAGCCTTCTATAATTTCGATTTTATCATCACCCGCAATGCCATATGCCGCGTTATCACACAAAACAGTCCTGCTGCCTATGGCAGTAGCCACCGTGCTTATAATGCCGTTTTCACTGAAAAGCGGACCGCATACCATTATTACACGACTGCGTGAAACCGCGCGCGCAAGCGACTTTATAAATGATTTTTTATCGGTAGTTTTATCGTTAAGCAGTCGCATACGGCAACAACCGCACATATTAAATTCCATTTCAAAATCTGACGGAGTCAGATGATAAATGATGTCCACCTTTAAATTCTGTATCATTTTAATTATCCTTTCGTTTTATTTAATATTCGGCATCTGCGTTAACCGAAGCATCTGTTAAATCAATGTCAGAAATTTGCTTTTCGGTGCGCTTCACTGCCGAAACCGCAAGCCTTGCGCCGTCAAAATCGGGTGCCGAGGTTATAAGCGTTAAAATTTCATCTCCGGAGTTAAGCTCAATATTCGTGTTTATTAAACTGCGCTTTGCGGTTTCATCCGCCCAAAGCTTAAACTCGTTTTCATCGGCAAAATAACTTTTTGCAGGATTATAATCTTTTTGACTGTTTGCCGATGAGTCTGTAAGCATAACGGCAAAAACTATGTAATATTCCGTTTTGTTGCCGTAATAAAGTTTTACCGTAGGATTTTGTTTATAAAAATTTATGTTGCGGTATTTTTTTAAAGAACCGAACATTGAGCCGTCTTTCATATTGTTGCCGTATATGACAATATTTTTGTCGCCGTTTCGCACAAAGCTGTCTGTCGCCGATAAAAACAGCGCGCCGTAGCGGCTTTTTTTGCCGAGTTGATTATGATTAAGGTAAAAGCTGTCATCTTTGCCTTGACATACGGCGCAGTCTATTTGTGTGCCGTCGATTTTAAGCCAACCCTTTATATCTTTGTTAAAAGACTCAAGTATTCCCAAGCCTTCGGCATAATTGGGCGCGCCCTCAAATTTAGTCGACGCATCGGCTAAAAGGTTTGCATTTGCCAAACTTGGCAAAAAGTATGAGCCGGTAAAAACGAGCGACACGCAAAGCGACAACACCGTCAGTAAAAAGATAATTTTAAACGGTAATGATATCTGCGCAGATTGAACTTTTTGCTTTTTTTCATAAAGTTTAACTAAACTTTCGCTCTTTTTTTCAAAAAAATTTTTTGAATGTTTTCCTGCCATATTTTCCCACTCTAAATATTATTCTATGTAAGAATATTCTATGCCTGCTATCGCGCGCTCGATAAGCGGTTCAATGTCAAGGTCTTTTTCGGCTTCTTCGCATTGACCGGGTTTGGGTTTTGTGTGCGGATGTTTAGGCGTAAACACCGTGCAACAATCTTCATAAGGTAAAATAGATGTTTCAAAAGCGTCTATCTTTTTGGAAATTGCTATAATCTCTTCTTTATCCATACCTATAAGCGGACGCAAAACAGGCATTGTGCAAACTTCATCCGTAGCGGCTATTGCGGGTAGGGTCTGGCTTGCAACCTGACCTAAACTTTCACCGGTAATAAGACCCAAACAACCGTCTGCTTCAGATACACGGCAGGCTATTCGCATCATCATTCGGCGCATAATAAGTGTAAAATAATCTTCGGGGCAGTGCTTGCCGATTTCTTCCTGAATTTCGGTAAAAGGAACTACCGCCAACTTTATAACACCGCTGTAACGCGCAACTTTAGCAAGCAGGTCTTTTACCTTTTGTTCGGCGCGCACGCTTGTGTAAGGCGGCGAAGCAAAGTGAATTGCATTAAGCACCAAGCCGCGTTTTGCCATGGTATACGCGGCAACCGGACTGTCTATACCGCCCGAAATTAAAACCTGCGCTCTGCCTGCTGTGCCTACCGGCAAACCGCCTGCGCCCTTGATTTGACCGCCTCTTACATAGGCGGCGTAATCACGCACCTCTACGGTTATTACCTCTTGCGGATTATGAACGTCAACCTTTAAGTGAGGGAATGCCCTAAGCAATGCCGCGCCTACTTCGCGGCTGATTTCGGGTGAGGTCAGCGGAAAAGCTTTATCCGCGCGTTTTGCCTCTACTTTAAAGGTTTTTATGCCTTGCAGGGTGTCTGCCAAATATTCGGGCGCTTTGGCTAAAATATCGTCGATATTTTTTTCGCAAACGCACGCACGGCTGAATGCCGCAATACCGAAAATACGGCTCATTCGGTCAAGCGCTTCATTAAAGTCAAAATCGTCGTCCTGCGGTTTTATATATATTGCAGATTGAGCGCGCTCAACCGTTACTTTGCCGAGTCCTTTCAATCTGCGGCGTATGGTCGCCACCATTTTGTCTTCAAAATTACGGCGGTTTAAGCCTTTAAGCGAAAGTTCGCCGTCTTTTATAAGTATAATTTCTTTCATCAGTTTGCCCTTCTTAATTTTTGTGTTGCCAGTAACAGCGCCGTTTTTAAAGCGTCAACATCTTCTTTTGTATTGTAACGCGAAAAACTTATGCGCAACGCGCTGTCTATGCGTTTTTTTGAAAGTCCTGTTTCACCCAGCACATAACTGCCCTTGCCTTTGGCGCAGGCGCTTCCCGAAGAAACATACACACCGTTTGACTCAAGAAAATGAAGCAGTGTTTCGGAACGATAGCCTTCAACCGATATGTTAAGTATATACGGAAGCGCGTCTTCGGGTGAGTTGATTTTAACAAGTCCTGTTTCAAGCAAGGTTTCTTTTGCATAAAGCCAAAGTTGTTTTTGGCTTTTGAGGTTTTCGTTTATATTACCGAGTTCGCTGATTGCGCCGTCAAGTCCGTATATAAGCGGAACGCTTTCTGTGCCGGAACGCAAGTTTTTTTCCTGACCGCCGCCCGTTAAAAGCGGTTTTATTGTAACGCCTTTTTTTATATAAAGAACGCCTATACCTTTCGGTCCGTGAATTTTATGACCGCTTGCGCTAAACAGGTCGACACCGAGGTCGCAAAGATTTATCGGCATTTTGCCGAACGCCTGAACGCCGTCGCAATGAAATAACGCCGGCGCGCCTGATTGCTTTATTATTTGCGAAGCCTGCTTTATGGGCTGGATTGCGCCGATTTCATTGTTTACAAGCATTATGCTTACAAGAATTGTATCTTTTGTAAGCGCCGATTTTAAATCTTGCAGAGATATAACACCGTTAGGTTGCGGTTTAAGATATATAATCTCGAACCCTTCTTCACCGAGTCTCTTAATCGTTTCTAAAACAGATGGGTGCTCTACGGTGGTGGTTATTATTCTTTTACCCCTTTTTTTGCGCGAGTGCGCCGCGCCCAAAAGCGCCGTGTTGTTGCTTTCGGTGCCGCCGCTTGTAAAATAAATTTCATCTTCACGGCAATGAAGTAAGCCGGCAACACTTTTTCGCGTGCTGTCAACAAGGCGTTGCGCGTTAAAGCCTAAATCATAAAGGCTTGACGGGTTACCCCAATTTTCTTTAAGGGCAAAATTTATGTTGTTTACAGCCGTATCGCACGGTTTTGTTGTTGCACTGTTGTCTAAATATGTAATCTGCGCCAAAATAATTCGCCCTTTCAAATGATATACACTTTCATTATACAGTATATTTAAAAAATTAACAATACTAAATATATTAAATTTTATACAAAAATTTTTATGTTAACCCTTGCAAAGATGTTGTCTAAATATTATAATGTTTTTTGTGATTTTATAATATTTTAATTGGGGGACTTTTTTATGTTCAAAAAAATTTTAGCGGCGTGCCTTGCCGCGCTTATGATATTTGCGGTGGGTTGCAAAGAAACCGTGGTTTACGATGACCTTTCGGACTATGAAAACGAATCTGTTCCGGAAGAAGAAACAAACACATTGTCTTGCAATCCGCTTACCGGTGTAAACGATATAAGCGCCGAAGCCATTTCGCGCCGTCCGGTTGCGATTATGGTAAACAATGTAAGCACCGCGCAGGGTGTTCAGACCGGTGTAAACCGCGCCGATATTGTATACGAAACCGAGGTTGAAGGCGGTATTACTCGTCTTATGGCAGTTTATCAGGATATAACCAACCTTGACAAAATAGGTTCGGTGCGTTCTGCCCGTTACCCCTATGTTGATTTGGCGCTCGGTCATAACGCAATTTATGTTCACTGCGGCGAAGACCCGACATACTGCAAACCGCACCTTAAAGATATTGACGATTTAAGCATCGACACAAACTCAAAGGGCGCAAAGCGAATTAAAAACGGTCTTTCAAGCGAGCACACCCTTTACGCATTAGCAGGTGATTTGTGGGAAAATATATCAGGCACATTTAACACCGAAGACAAAAATGTTGAATCTTGGGCAAACTTTACCGATGAAGCGCTTACCCTTGACGGCGGAACAGCAACAAGCGTATCGGTTCCGTTCCCTGCACAAACAACAAAGTTTTCTTATGACGCGCAAAGCGGTCTTTATACCCGTCTTTCAGGCAGTAATGCATTTAAAGACTACTTCACAAAAGAAGAAACACAGGTCAAAAATGTATTTGTTCTTTTAACAACTATCTCGAACTATCCCGACGGCAAACACCGCAAGGTTGACCTTACAAGCGGCGACGGTTACTACATAACAAACGGCACTGTTCAATTTATTAAATGGTCAAAAGGCGGCAGCACCGACAGCTTCAAATTCACCGACACAAACGGCGCCGAAATCAAGGTAAGCGCAGGTAATTCTTGGGTATGTATTGCAGATAAGACAACCTGCAACCCCGTAATTCAGTAATAAAACAATTTTAAAGCAAAGGGTTAATTATGATACAAAACGAAATTAAAAAGCTTGTATGCTACGGACTTGAAAAAGGTCTTATAGAAAAGCGCGATGAAATTTATACAACCAATATGCTTATCGACGCGCTCGGACTTGATACATTTGAATGTGAAGAAAATTACTGCAATGTCGATTTAGAGTCAACACTTTCGGCAATTCTTGATTATGCGGTAGAAAAGGGCATTATCAGCGATGATATAACCTCACGCGATTTGTTTGATACAAAACTTATGGGGCTTATGATGCCCCGTCCTTCAGAGGTTGAAAGCAAATTTTTTGAAATATACAAAACATCACCCGAAGCCGCTACCGATTATTATCATAAACTTTCTAAAGACAGCGACTACATAAGAACTTACAGAATAAAAAAGGATATTAAATGGGTGTCGCCTACCGAATACGGTGACCTTGATATTACAATCAATTTATCAAAACCCGAAAAAAGTCTTAAAGAAATTATGGCGGCAAAAAACGCGCCGCAGTCGGGTTACCCAAAATGTCTGCTTTGCAAAGAGTGCGAAGGTTATGCCGGCAGGGTTAATTTTCCGGCAAGGCAAAATCACCGCATAATTCCGCTTCGTCTTACCGATGAAGATTGGTTTATGCAGTATTCGCCCTATGTTTATTATCCCGAACATTGTATAGTGTTTAACAGCGAGCATACGCCTATGCTTGTTGACCGAAAGGCTTTTTGCAAACTGTTTGATTTTGTAAAAATGTTTCCGCATTACTTTATCGGTTCTAACGCAGGTTTGCCTATAGTAGGCGGTTCGATTTTAAGTCACGAGCATTTTCAGGGCGGCAGATACACCTTTGCTATGGAAAAAGCGCCCATTGAAAAACCGATAGTATTTAAAGGTTTTGAAGATGTAACCGCAGGTATTGTTAAGTGGCCTATGTCGGTAATCCGTCTTACAGCCGATAGCTGTGAGCGCGTTATTGACCTTGCCGATAAGATTTTTACCGCTTGGCAGGGTTATACCGATGAAAGCGTGTTTATCTATGCCGAAACAAACGGCGAAGCGCACAATGCCGCAACCCCGATTGCGCGTATGCGCGGAGATAAGTATGAACTTGATTTGGTTCTGCGTAACAACATAACTACCGAAGAACATCCTTTGGGTGTTTTTCATCCTCATAAAGAGCTTCACCATATTAAAAAAGAAAATATCGGTCTTATAGAAGTTATGGGACTTGCCGTGTTACCGGCGCGTCTTAAAACCGAAATGGCAGAGCTTAAAGAGGCAATGCTTTCGGGCGCAGATATACGCGCTGTAGAAAGCATAGAAAAGCACGCAGATTGGGCAGATGAGATTAAGGCAAAATATGCCGATATAAATGCCGATAACATTGACAAAATTTTGCAGGATGAAATCGGTATTGTATTTTCAAAAGTGCTTGAGGACGCAGGTGTTTTCAAGCGTGACAGCAAAGGTCAGGCAGCCTTTATTAAATTTATTGACAGCGTTAACGCATAAAAGAAAGAGTATATTTAAGACAAAATCTTAAATATACTCTTTTGTTCTATAATAACGATTGTTCGTTTATAATAAGTCTAAATTTAAGACCTAATTTTTCGGCGGCTTTACGGCATAAAATCATTCGTTGCATAAATATTTCAAAATAATCCATAACCGAGCCGTATTTAGTGTCGATAGTAAGTTTTAAAATTATTTCGGTTTTTTGCTCGTTTATATTAAGGTTAGCGCTTGTTACCGAATAGTTAACCCTGTCGTGAATATCAAAGTTTGAAATATCCTGATTCCGCACACGGTTACGACGAACATCCGATTTATCGGCAAGTATAAGCGCCGCCGCAAATTCGCTGACCGGCACGCCGGTGCCTTCATCATGGTTGCCTATTGCTGTTACAATGTCGGCAATCTCTACCGAATTAAAGCCGAGTTTATCCAAAATTCTGAAAGCCATAACCGCGCCGCTTTGACTGTGGTCCACACGGTTTACAAGGTTGCCTATATCGTGCAGGTAACCCGCAATTTTTACAAGTTCGACAGTGCGTTCATCGTAGCCGAGCGTTGACAGAATATATCCTGCCTTTTCGGCTACAACAGTTACATGCGCAAAGCTGTGTTCGGTAAACCCAAGCGCCGAAAGCGACGCATCGGCGGCGGTTATATACGTGTGGATTGCTTTGTTTTTCTTAATTTCGTTATATGTCATAATTTTTGTCCTTTTTAAAAGTTTATTTTGTCTTAAAAGCAATAAAAAATCTACTGCTTTTCTATTTTACATTTAATATAAAGCATTGTCAATAAATTAGTTTTTAATATAAATTCTTAAAAATATTAAAAAACACAATATTTTCTTTAAATTTCATATTGACAAACTATATATTGTGTATTATAATATCAACACAATTTAAAACTTTTACACAACTGACGGAGCATTGCGAATTAACGCATAGGAAGTGTAAAAGCAATTAACGCCGACCGTCTGGGCAAATCAGTCAAAGGCTGATTTGCCCTTTTTTTCGGCAAACAGCTAAAATTTACGGAGGTATAATATATGCAACACAAAAATTGGCAGAATTTTAAATCGGGCGTATGGCAGGATGAAATAAATGTGCGCGATTTTATTCAACAAAACTACACCGAATATACGGGTAACGATTCTTTTTTAGCGCCGGCTACCGAGCGCACAAATAACCTGATGAAAAAGGTTAACTCGCTTTTTGAGTTAGAGCGTCAGTTCGGCGGTGTGCTTGACATCGACACCGAAACCGTGTCATCGCTTACAACCTACGCGCCCGGTTTTATTGATAAAGAAAACGAGCTTATCGTAGGTATGCAAACCAACCGCCCGTTAAAACGCGGCGTAAGCCCCTTCGGCGGTATACGAATGGCGCGTCAGGCATGCGAAGCATACGGATACAAACTTTCGGACAAAATCGAAGATGAGTTCCGCTTTAAAACCACCCATAACGAAGGCGTTTTTCGCGCTTATACCGATGAAATGCGCAAGGCGCGTCATTGCCACGTTATAACGGGTCTGCCCGACGCTTACGGCAGAGGCAGAATTATAGGCGACTACCGCAGGGTAGCTCTTTACGGTGTTGACCGCCTTATCGAAGAAAAGAAAAAGGACAAAGCCGCTTTTGCGGATAAGCCCTTTACCGCAGAAAATATACAGTGCAGTGAAGAACTCTTTAAACAAATTTCATTCCTCGGCAAGCTTAAAGAAATGGCGGCGCTTTACGGCTATGATATAAGCGAGCCTGCCGCTGATACGCGTGAGGCTGTTCAGTGGACTTATTTTGCATATCTTGCGGCTATTAAAGAGCAAAACGGCGCCGCAATGTCACTTGGCAGAGTTGCAACATTTTTTGATATTTATGTTGAGCGTGATATGCGCGAAGGCAAACTTACCGAGCAGGGCGCGCAGGAGTTGTTTGATGATTTTGTTATCAAGCTTCGTATTGCCCGTCATCTGCGCACACCCGAATACAACGAGCTTTTCGGCGGCGACCCGATGTGGATAACCGAAGCCGTAGGCGGTATGGGCGAAGACGGCAGAACGCTTGTTACAAAAAGCAGTTACCGAATTCTTAACACGCTTTACACACTCGGTTCTTCACCCGAGCCCAACCTTACTGTTCTTTGGTCCAAATCTTTGCCCGAAGATTTTAAAAAGTTCTGCGCAAAGGTTTCTAAAGATACCGATTCTATTCAGTATGAAAACGACGATTTGATGCGCCCGATTTACGGCGATGACTATGCGATAGCGTGCTGTGTTTCGGCTATGAAAATCGGCAAACAGATGCAGTTCTTCGGTGCAAGATGTAACCTTGCAAAACTTTTAAACATTGCAATTAACGGCGGTTACGACCACACAACCGGCGTTCATATAGGTCCGCAAATGCCGCCGCTTGCAGGTGATAAACTTGATTTTGACTCGGTAACCGAGCGTTATGATATTTACATAGAGTGGCTTGCACACCTTTATGTAAACACAATGAATGTTATTCATTATATGCACGATAAATATTGCTACGAAAAGGTGCAAATGGCGCTTCACGATACCGATGTTGAACGCCTTATGGCTTTCGGTGTAGCCGGACTTTCGGCTGTTACCGACTCGTTAAGCGCAATTAAATACGCAACGGTTAAACCTGTTCGCAATGACGAGGGTTATATAGTAGACTACAATACAAGCGGCGAATTCCCGAAATTCGGTAACGATGATGACCGCGTCGACTCTATAGCGCAGAATATGACGCACAAATTCATTACCGAGCTTCGCAAAACGCCCGCATACCGCGGCGCAAAACACACCCTTTCGGTGCTTACCATTACATCAAATGTAATGTATGGCAAAAATACGGGCGCTACCCCCGACGGCAGAAAGGCAAGCGAACCTTTTGCGCCCGGCGCTAACCCCATGCACAACCGTGAGCAAAACGGCGCTCTTGCATCGCTTAACTCGGTTGCAAAAATAAGCTATGACGATTGCCGTGACGGTATTTCAAACACATTTTCAATAACGCCCGAAGCGCTCGGCAAGACCGACGGTGAAAGGGTTGAAAATTTGGTTTCTATACTTGACGGATATTTTGCAAAGGGCGCGCATCATATAAATGTAAATGTATTAAACCGTGAAACACTCATAAAGGCTTACGAAGACCCCGAAGCATACCCCAACCTTACAATTCGCGTTTCGGGTTATGCGGTTAACTTCCACAAACTTTCACGCGAGCAACAGCGTGAGGTTATAAGCAGAACTTTCCACGAAACAGTATGACAAATAATAATATAACAGGCGTTGTTAACTCTATACAAAGTCTCGGCACGGTAGACGGTCCTGGCGTCAGGTTTGTGATTTTTATGCAAGGCTGCAATTTAAGATGCGGTTGCTGTCATAACCCTGACACCTGGGCTATGTCCGGCGGAACGGTCTATACGCCTAAACAACTCGCCGACAAAGCCGAGCGTTACAAAGATTACTTTGGGTCTGCCGGCGGCATAACCGTTTCGGGCGGAGAACCGCTTTTGCAGGCAGAATTTGTAACCGAACTTTTTAAACTTTGCCATGAGCGCGGTATAAATACATGTCTTGATACTTCGGGCAGTATTTTAAACGAAAAGGTTAAGGCGTTGTTAGATGTTACCGATAGGGTATTGCTTGATATTAAATATACTCGCGATGAGCAATATAAAAAATATGTCGGATGCGGCATTGACGCGCCGCTTGAATTTTTAAAGTATTTAAACTCTAAAAAAATTGCCGTTACCTTGCGTCAGGTTATTATTCCCACGCTGAACGACAATAAAGAAAGCGTTTCTTTGCTTAAAAAAATCGGTGAGGCACACAAATGCGTTGACAAAATCGAACTTTTACCCTTTAGAAAAATCTGTCAGGTAAAATACGACAGTATGAATTTAAAATTTGCATTCAGCGACCTGCCCGAACCCGATTTAAACACTATGAGCGAACTTAATAAATACATATAATAAAAATAAAAAAATCAGGGTGTTGTAACAAGAGTTACAACACCCTGATTAAATGTATCAGTTCATATTTTCGGTAATGTAATCTACTACCTGACCTACTGTCTTAAGGTTTTCAATCTGCTCATCGGGAATTTCAATGTCAAACTCATCTTCGATAGACATAAGCATTTCAACAACATCAAGGCTGTCTGCGCCGAGGTCATCCTGAATATCGGTTTCTAAAGTGATGCTGTCAATATCAGCGTCTAACTGGTCGGCTAAAATCTGTTTCATTTTTTCAAATACCATAAAAATATTCCTCCGTAAATTAAGCGCACAGCGCTGTAAGATTTTTAAATTTTTTCTTTATATAAGATATTATGTTATATTATTTATTTTGTCAATAGTTTTTTTAAAAATTTTTATTGCTTTTTATTGCCGTTTTTGTTAGAATTAAAAGGGAAAATTTTGTTAACGGAGGCTTATGTTATGAAAGCAATAGTAAACGGTAAAATCATTTTAAAAGACCGCGTTATTGAAGGCTTTGCTCTGCTTTACGGCGATGTAATCGAGGGTATTGTGCCCGAGGATAAAGTTCCGGCAGGCTCCGAAATTATCGACGCGCAGGGCGGATATGTTTCGCCCGGCCTTATAGACATTCATATACACGGCTATTTGGCAAAAGACGTTTGCGACGGCGAGCCCGAAAGCATACGCACCATAGCAGGCGGAATAGTCAAAAACGGCGTAACCGGCTTTTTGCCGACTACCATGACTGTGGATATGGCGGTTATTAAAAAAGCACTTCAGGTTTGCCGCGATTTAAAAGAAGAAAGCAAACATTGGGCAGGTTCACAGATTTTAGGCTGTCACGCAGAAGGTCCTTTTATAAGCGAAAGTAAAAAAGGCGCTCAAGATGCCAAATACATACTTAAACCCGACGCAAAGTTTGTTAAAGAATATGCAGATATAATCAAGATTATAACACTTGCGCCCGAAACCGACACCGAAGATTTTGACGCTATACGCGAAATCAGCCGCGACACCGATGTCGTAATATCTATGGGTCATACTTCGGCAGATTATGACACCGCTATGCGCTCTACACAGGTAGGCGTTAAGCACGCAACACACCTATTCAACGCAATGACACCTCTTGCGCACCGTGCGCCCGGCGTTGTAACCGCGGCGCTTAACAGTGACGCCAGCTGTGAACTTATAGTTGATACTTTCCATGTAAACAGTTGTTTTTATGATTTGCTTTATAAAATCAAGGGCAGAAAACTCTGCTTTATTACCGACTGTTTGCCGGCAGGCGGTCTGCCTTACGGCGAATATACTTTAGGCGGCACAAAAATCATTTATAACGATATTGTGTGCCGACTTGAAGACGGCACCGTTGCAGGCAGTGTGCTTCCGCTTAATAAGGGCGTATGGAATGTTTATTCAAATTCAAACATTCCGCTTAACGAATGTGTAAACGGCGCGTCGTTAAACCCTGCAACAACAATCGGCGTAGCTGACCGCAAAGGCTCACTTGAAGTAGGCAAAGACGCTGACATCATTATTACAGATGACAGCTTTAATGTTCAAAAAACAATTATCGGAGGAGAAATCAGATATGAAGCTTAAAGTTAACGCAAAGCTTGACCCGCAATTTACACCTATGTCGCTTGTTTGCCGCGAAATGCGCGAAGCAACAAAGGAAGACGGACAGGATATTATAATAGCGGTTGAGCGCAACAAGGGTTATACCACCACATACAAAACCCGAATTTTTAAGGACGGAACAGGCAAAGACGCCGAAAACTATGCTTTTGTAGAACGCATAGTTAAAACGCTTTTGTGGGTAGCAGGCGGTTATAAAATTATCATTGCCGGCAGCGACACGGTTGCTCAAAAAATAAAAGAAGCATACACCCCCGGCGGCGCCCGTGATTTTGATGTGCATTTTATGGAAGGCGTATATGAGCAAAAATTTGAAGTTATAAGCGTTCCGCTTGAAGATGCGCCCAAGGATAAATCTTCTGCTTCACCCGTAGGCCGCCATCTTGACGGTTGCCGTATCGGTTTTGACGCAGGCGGTTCGGACCGCAAGGTAAGCGCAGTTATCGACGGTGAAAGCGTATACTCTGAAGAGGTTGTTTGGTTCCCAAAAACAAATTCGGACCCCGAATACCATTACCAAGGTATTCTTGAAGCTATGAAAACCGCCGCTTCAAAAATGCCACGCGTTGATGCAATCGGCGTTTCAAGCGCAGGCGTTTATATTGATAATCGCATAATGGTTGCGTCGCTTTTCCTTAAAGTCAGCGATGAAGACTTTGAAAAACGCGTAAAGAATATGTATCTTGATGTTGCAAAAGAAATCGGTGAAAATATCCCGATAGAAGTTGCAAACGACGGTGACGTTACAGCACTTGCAGGCGCTATGAATCTTAACGACAACTCTGTTTTGGGCATTGCAATGGGCACTTCGGAAGCCGCAGGCTATGTTGACCCGCAGGGCAATATCACCGGTTGGCTTAACGAGCTTGCTTTTGCACCGGTAGATTTTTGCACCGACGCTATGGTTGACGAATGGTCGGGTGATTACGGTTGCGGTGTTAAATATTTTTCACAAGACAGCGTTATCAAGCTTGCTCCTGCCGCAGGAATAGAGCTTGACGAAAATCTTTCACCTGCCGAAAAGCTTAGGGTTGTTCAAAATCTTATGGCAGAGGGTGACGAACGCGCTGCCGCTATTTATGACACAATCGGCGCATACTTCGGTTATGCAATAGCTTATTACAGCGAATTTTACGATATTAAGCACGTGCTTATTATGGGCCGTGTAACAAGCGGTAAGGGCGGCGAAATCTTGCTTGAGCGCGCACAAGAAGTTCTTGATACCGAGTTCCCCGAACTTGCAAAGAAAATCAACCTCAATATCCCCGATGAAAACGCTCGCCGCGTAGGTCAGTCTGTAGCCGCAGCAAGTCTGCCTAAAATTGATTGATATATCAAAAAATGACAACACCCCGTCTGTTTAACTAACAGACGGGGCGTTTTTTTAATATAAAAAATTAAAAATAAATTATATGCTATTCCGTTCTTGAAGCCAAAAAGCGCGCGGCAACCTCGGCAAGTTTTATATCGGCTTCGTCAGGCGTATTGCAACCGTCATTTTCAAGCAAAACAACGGCACCGGTAATATCTCCGGCAGAAATTATCGGCACGGCAACGCATACTTCGCGCTGACAGCCGTCAACGGCATAAATTGTTTGCGAGTCATTTTTTATAAATGTTTTTCGTTCTTCGCAAATTTTTTCAAGTTCCGGCGTAACAGCTTTTTCAAACAAACTGCGCTTCGGCGCGCCGCCTGCAGCAATACAACGGTCACGGTCACATATAATAACGGCAAGGCTGCTTGTGTCTGCAAGCGCTGTTGCATAATCCGAAGAAAACGCCGACATCTCACCCATGGGCGAATATTTTTTAAATATGACTTCACCCTCGCTGCCTGTGTAAATTTCTAACGGGTCGCCCTCGCGT
>JAXJVR010000079.1:0-7846 GCA_036308405.1 Acutalibacteraceae bacterium | reverse complement strand
TTGACGAAACTGCGTTTATACAGTTCATAATCGACTCTTTAAGCGATGGGTCGCGTTTTAAGAATTTTGTGATTGCCCAAAAAGCATTTGATGTAAGACTGTATCTTGAAGCGCCGTCGGGATCGCACCACGAGCCTACTTTGTAGCTGATTTTATCGCCCCAGCCGTGAACTATTTTGCGTTCGCCGTTTTCGTTTGTAACGATTGCATTCTGTTCAAGACCCGTTTCAATAGCTTTTGCGGCATCGGCATAAGTTTTGCAAAGGTCATCATAACCACCGACTTTTTGAAGAATTTCAATCATTTCTTTGCAGTTTTGATAAAACTGCAAGGTTGCCATAACGGTAACGCCCGAACCGAATCCGCCGTTTTCTGATTTT
Organism: Acutalibacteraceae bacterium; assembly: GCA_036308405.1. Taxonomy (GTDB): domain Bacteria; phylum Bacillota; class Clostridia; order Oscillospirales; family Acutalibacteraceae; genus UBA737. Next base: position 7,466 of record JAXJVR010000079.1, on the reverse strand, counting down.
CCGAGTCCGTCAAGAGCATCGTTCCAGTCACCAAACAAAACTTTAATACAATTTGTGCCTGCTTCACGGTCAACCTGCGAAAACAGATAGTTCATAATTTTTATAAGGTGTTCAAGCACGGTATCTTTTTGCTCGCTTCTTAACGCGTTTGTGTATACGGCATTATCGTCTGCTTCGATATATCCGCAAACTTCATCAAGTATAGAATAATCGTCTGTGTATGCAAGGTATGTGTATACGGTAGATATAATCCAAACACCCTGGTCAATGTATTTTTCAAGCGTAACCGGAACGGGTGCCGTTGGGTCGTCAAGCAATGCGAACTGTCTCGGCGGACGGCCCGTAGTAAGAATATAATTAAGCGCCGAAACAATCTTTTGACGGCTTACATCTCTGTTCCAGATAAGCGCCGCTTCAAGCTGTTGGAATACATCGCGCACACCGAGGTATGGGCCGGCATAGTTTTTGCCGTGAGCGCAAATTGTTACCTGCTTTTGCACACTGCGGTAAAACTTACTGAAAGTTTCGTCGTCAACCTTGTCGGTGTTCCAGTCGTTAAATCTGACCCTTAAATTGTCAAAAGAAGATTTTTCTTCGGCTTCAAGTTTGCAAAGTTCGTCATCAATAAGGTCTTTGTCAATATTAAGGTCGGTATATTTTTCTATGTCGGCATCATTGTAGCAAAGCACAAGCTCATAGTCTATGCGCACGCTTTCGCTTTTGGGGATAGCAACACGGAATATATCGGCGGCTACGGGCAGGTCGGTGGTAGATGTGTTTGTTGCCTGCTTTTTAAAGTAACCGCTGCGAAGTGATTCGGCGTTTGCAACTGCTAAACCTTTTGAGCCTAAAAAGTCGCCTCTTGCCGTGGTTGATGACCTGCTTAAAGCAGAGCCTTCGGTTATTTTGCTGTTTATTACTATGCTGTTTGATTTAGCACCCGACACACTTTTAAGCACAACCGTGCCGTTTGGATACCTTTTGCCGAATTTGCGAAGTCTGTCCCAAAATCCTTCATTCTCGTTATAACGCAAAATTGCTTCCATAAATGAGGCTAAATAAAACTCCTGCGGTTTATCGCTTGTATTTATACCCATAAGCGAAAAGTGAATATGTTTTGCACTGTCAACATGAAGCCTTAATGCAAATATTGCGTCCGAGCACTCTGTAATACAGTATGCGCATTTAAGAGAATAAACTATGTATCGCGAAACATTGTTTTCTACCGTTTGACGTGATGCGCCGGTTACAGAAACAGGAGTATAATCGTCTTCGCCGTTTTTTATACCCGCAAAAAAGCTTACTGCAGATTCTTCACCGTAATTGGCTGTTTTAAAAACATTGAGTTTGCCTTCAAGCGCGTCTATAAAACCGGTAGAGTGAAGCCATACCATAAGTCCGTCTCTGTCGTAAGGGTATCTGCTGTCGCCGACTTCGCGCTTACAGCAAACGACCTTGTCGTAATCTAAATAAAAACTGTTTTGCGGGAGTCTGCCCTCGCCGCTTTTTTCAACCTGCTTGATTTGTTCAAGCAGTGAAAGAATAGTGTTCTTGTCCATAAAAAGCCACCTTTTATAGTATAATCTTTAATCAAGTTAAGTTTATCATATCAAATGTATAAAATCAAGCAAAAAAGAGGCATTGCAACTTAAGCGTGTAAAAAGTGAATTTTTATATGAATTAAATTTATATTTTGCGCATATAATCAAATATTCGGGAGTGATATGTATGCTTTGCAGAATCGACGATTTGCGTAATAAACAGGTTGTGTGTGTAAAAGACGGTTGTGTTTTGGGATATATTTCGGATATTGAACTTGATACCGCAAACGGAAGCCTTACTTCGATTATCATTTTCGGCAGACTGCGTTTTTTCGGACTTTTCGGCAGAGAGGAAGATATTGTAATCCCTTGGGAAGATATAAGCGTTATAGGCAACGAAACCGTGCTTGTGAACACCGAACCGCCGTCTTTTTTACGCGAAAAAGCAAAAAATTTTTAATAAAGGTGTGTTTTATGTAAAAAAGAGTAAAAAATTTGTATAATTTATACAAAAAAGACGATGAGTTAATAAATTTATTGCCCGTTTTTTAACAAAAATATTGAAAATGTGAAATTGCTTTGTTATAATAAAAATATAAAAAAGTGCAGTTTGCGGAAAGGATACAAAAATGAGGGATTTTGACAACGGTTTTAACTCATCTGTAAAAAATAATGCTTATGAATATTTAGGTTCATTTTTAGATAACGGCGTTGCTCTGTTTCGTGTTTGGGCGCCGAGTGCAACTGCCGTCAGCGTAGTAGGTGATTTTAACGGCTGGGTTGTCGGTCAAAATCCAATGCGCAAAATTGCCGACGGCATTTGGGAGGCAGAAATCGGCGGCATTAAAAATTTTGATAATTACAAATATGCTATAACCGCGCCCGACGGCAGTGTAAAATTTAAAAGCGACCCTTATGCCAGACATTTTGAAACAGCGCCTGCAAACTCTTCTAAAGTTTATGCCGATGACGGATATGTATGGAATGACAACGATTGGCGCGATGCGCAGAAAGAAAAAAACATTTTGGAATCGCCCGTAAACATATATGAGGTTCATTTAGGCTCATGGCGCCGTTTTGAAGACGGCAATACATACGATTATGTAACCGCGGCAAAAGAAATTTCAAAATATGTAAAGGATATGGGGTATACCCATATTGAGCTTATGCCTCTTACAGAATATCCCTTTGAGGGTTCATGGGGATATCAGGTTACGGGCTACTTTGCGCCTACATCACGCTACGGCACACCTGCAGATTTTAAAAAGTTTGTCGATATAATGCACTCTGCGGGCATAGGCGTTATACTCGACTGGGTTCCGGCGCATTTTCCGAAAGACGGATTCGGCCTTTACCGATTTGACGGCACACCTTGTTATGAATATGCCGATGAGCACCGCGGTGAGCATAAAGAGTGGGGCACCTGCGTTTTTGATTACGGCAAAGTGCAGGTTATGAACTTTTTAATATCAAGCGCGGTATTTTGGCTTAAAGAGTATCATATCGACGGCTTGCGCGTAGATGCGGTAGCATCGATGCTTTATCTTGATTACGGACGTAACGGCGGCGAGTGGTTGCCTAATTCTTACGGCGGCAGAGAGCACCTTGAAGCCATAGAGCTTTTGCGTCAGGTAAACTCGGCAGCGTTTGCGGCTAACCCTTCGGTTATGATGATTGCCGAAGAGTCTACCGCGTGGCCCATGGTTACAAAACCCGCTTCCGACGGCGGACTCGGATTTAACTTTAAATGGAATATGGGCTGGATGAACGATATGCTTCGCTATATGTCGCTCGACCCGTATTTCAGAAAGTATAATCACGATTGTCTTACATTTTCGTTCTTTTATGCTTTCAGTGAAAACTTTATATTGCCTATTTCGCATGATGAGGTTGTTCACGGCAAATGCTCTCTTATAAACAAAATGCCGGGCGAATACAACGAAAAATTTGCAAGTCTGCGCGCATTTTATGCGTATATGATGGCGCATCCGGGCAAAAAACTGTTGTTTATGGGGCAGGAATTTGCTCAATTTATCGAGTGGAAATACGATTCTGCGCTTGATTGGCTTTTGCTTGACTATGATGCGCACAAAAAAATGCAGGAATATGTAAAAGACCTTAACAAGTTTTACCTTAAAAATAACCAGTTTTGGCAGATTGATTATTCTTGGGAAGGTTTTTCATGGATATCTAACGATGACTACACCCAAAGCGTCATATCTTTCAGGCGTATAAACAAAGCGGGTGATGAAATTATCTGTGTTTGCAATTTTGTGCCGGTGTCACGCAGTGATTACCGCATAGGCGTGCCGGTAAGCGGCAGTTATAAAACATTGCTTACCACAGATGATGAGAAATACGGCGGAAACGGCGGAGTAAAGCCATCATATCAAAGCGAAAAAATACCTATGCACGGATATGAAAATTCGGTATCGCTTGACATACCGGCGTTATCCGTAACATATTATAAAGTGCCTAAAAAACGCGGTGCAAAATCTAAAAAACAAAACTAAAGGCAAATAAAAAAGGAGATGTTCTTGTGATTAAGAAAAAATGCGTTGCAATGCTTCTTGCCGGCGGACAGGGCAGTCGACTCGGAGTGCTTACGGGTAAAATAGCCAAGCCTGCCGTGCCTTACGGCGGTAAATACCGAATTATCGATTTTCCGCTGTCTAACTGCACAAATTCGGGAATTGATACCGTGGGCATACTTACACAGTATAAACCGCTTGAACTTAATGATTATGTGGGTTCGGGCAAGCCGTGGGATTTAGACCGTTTAAACGGCGGCGTGCATATATTACCTCCTTATCAGGGTCAAAAGGGCGGCGACTGGTATAAAGGCACGGCAAATGCCATATACCAAAATATTGAATTTATCGAAAGATATAACCCTGAATATGTGCTTGTTTTGTCGGGCGACCATATTTACAAAATGGACTACTCAAAAATGATAGAACAGCACGAGGCTACGGGGGCGGCTTGCACAATATCGGTTTTAGAGGTTTCGCTTGAAGAGGCTTCGCGTTTCGGTATTATGAACACAAACCCGGACGGAAGTATTTACGAGTTTGAAGAAAAACCGAAGAACCCGAAAAGCCAACTTGCTTCTATGGGTATTTATGTATTTACTTGGGATAAACTAAAAAAATACCTCACCGAAGATAACGAAAACCCGAACTCAGATAACGATTTCGGAAAAAACGTTATTCCGCTTATGTTGTCTTGCGGTGAAAAAATGATGGTTTACCGCTTTAATGATTATTGGAAAGATGTCGGCACGGTTGACTCTTTGTGGGAGGCAAACCTTGACCTGCTTAATCCTAAAATCAACCTTAATCTTTCAGACCCCGATTGGCGTATATATTCACGCACGGTGGCTTTGCCGCCGCAGTATATCGCCGCCAGCGCAAATGTTGAACATTCGCTTGTAACCGACGGTTGCAGTGTTTACGGCGCGCTTGACTACTCTATACTTTTTGAAAATGTCACCGTAGAGCAGGGGGCGAGTGTTGAATATTCGCTTGTAATGCCGGGCGCAGTAATTAAAAAAGGCGCTAAAGTTAAGTATTCGATTATTGCGGAAAATGCCGTTATAGGTGAGAATTCCTGCGTGGGTGTAGACCCTGCCGAAATTCTGCCCGAAGACTTCGGCATTACCGTAATAGGAAGCGGTGTAAAAATTGCCGACGGCGCTACGGTAGGCGCTAAAGAAATGATAACAGAAGATATAGAAAAGGAGAGAGCGTAATGATTTCATCAAGTGTAGCAGGAATTGTATTTGCAAACAGTTATGACGAGGCATTCGGCAAACTTACACAAAAGCGCTCAATCGCGTCTATACCTTTTGGGGGCAGATACCGTCTTATAGATTTTTGTCTTTCAAACCTTGTAAACGCAGGTGTTTCCGATGTCGGTGTAATCACAAAAGAAAAATACCGTTCGCTTATGGACCATATCGGCAGCGGTGTGCATTGGGACCTTGACCGCAAAAACGGCGGAATAATGATTTTACCGCCCTTTAACAGAGGTGCTTCAAGGGTTTATCAGGGATTTATCGAGGCTCTTTACAGTTCAATGGACTTTATGATTCGCTGTAATACAAAATATATGATTGTTTGTGATGCCAGAACGGTTGCAAATGTTGATATAGCGGCGGTTGTAAGACAGCATAAAGAAACAAATGCCGATGTAACCGTAGTTTGCAACCGCGGACTTAAGGTTACAAACAAAGAACAGGCTATGAAACTTGATATAAACAAAGACGGTAAAATAACGGGCATGCATCTTTCGTATGATGAAAATGCCGATGATATTCGCAGTATGAATATCTATGTTTTTGACCGTGAAAAGCTTATAGAATCAGTTAAAACTTCTTATGAAAACGGTGGCATAACTGTCGCTTCCGATTTGGTTTCGGCTAATTTAGACAAATTAAATGTAATGGCTTACGAGCACAAAGGTTATGCCGCGATTATGGACTGTATAACGGCTTACAGACGTGCAAATTTTGAACTGCTCGACTCAGATATACGCGCAGATTTGTTTAATACCGACCGACCGATTTATACCAAGACCCGTGACGATATGCCCACAAGATACGGCACACACTCGCTTGTCAAAAATTCTTTGATAGCAGAGGGTTGTATAATAGAAGGCACGGTTAAAAATTCGGTGTTGTTCAGGGGCGTCAAGGTTGAAAAAGGCGCAACGGTAGAAAATTGTATACTTATGCAGGATGTTTGTGTAAACGAAAATGTTGTTCTTCAAAATGTCATCTCGGACAAAAATGCCGAAATAAGCAATGATATGATTATAAAGGGCACAGACGAAAAGGCTTTTTTGATAGAAAAAGACCAAAAAATTTAATGGGAGTTACTTATGAAAATTTTATTTGCAACAAGTGAGGCATTGCCGTTTGCAATGTCGGGCGGACTTGCCGATGTTTCGGGCGCGCTGCCCAAAGCCTTAAGACGCAGACTTGTGGGTTGCCGTGTGGTTATGCCGCTTTATAGCTCAATAAGTCCCGAATTGCGTGAAAAGATGACATTTATAGCAAATATTACCGTTTCGGTTTCGTGGCGGCGTCAGTATTGCGGAATTTTTGAGGCTCATGCAGACGGTGTTATATACTATTTTATTGATAATGAATATTATTTTAAACGCGATACGCTTTACGGCTATTATGACGATGCCGAGCGCTATGCCTTTTTTGCGCGCGCCGTGCTTGAAATAATTCCATACATAGGTTTTACACCCGATATTATACACTGTAACGATTGGCAGACGGCTCTTACCCCTGTATATCTTAACGAATTTTACAAAGCTAACCCGCTTTACAGCAATATTAAGACCGTGTTTACAATACATAATATTCAGTATCAGGGCAAATACGGTATGGAGCTTTACAACGATTTGTTGGGTCTTAAACCGGGATGCGAAAGTATTATCGAATATGACGGTTGCGTTAACTTTATGAAGGGCGCAATCCAGTGCGCCGACAAGGTCACCACCGTGTCGCCGACATATTCCCGTGAGATTTTAGAGCCATATTACTCACACGGACTTGATAATATTTTAAAACAGTTTACCTATAAACTTACGGGCATAGTAAACGGTATAGACTATGATGTCTATAACCCCGAAACCGATAAGCTTATATATAAAAACTTTACTGCCGATACGCTTAAACTTAAAGCGGTCAACAAGTCAGAACTTCAAAAGCAGATGGGCTTGCCGCAAAAGGCGGATACACCGCTTATAGGTATTGTTACACGCCTTGTAAAGCACAAAGGTCTCGACCTTGTAAAGTGTGTTTTTGAAGAACTGCTAAAAGCCGATTTGCAATTTGTAATTTTGGGTTCGGGCGAATATGAGTTTGAAAATTTCTTTTATCAAATGGCTCAAAAATACCCCGACAAAGTA
>JAXJVR010000078.1:0-19540 GCA_036308405.1 Acutalibacteraceae bacterium | reverse complement strand
TTTAAGCACCGTTGGCAAGGCTTCGGGCGTGTGTTCGGCATCGTTGTGAAAAAGTATAATACTGCCGTTTTGCACCTTGCTTGTAACGCGCTTGCAAATACTATCTGCCGTGGCGTTATCTTTCCAGTCAAGCGAGTCCCCACCGGCAACAGTTGGAAAGCCGCATAGTTGCTGATGTTTCAAGTTAAACTTATCGATATACAAATAAAAATTCCGCATTTTCAAAAACGGCACGAGGTATTTATAACCCGTGCCGTTTTAACTTGTATATTTTTTAAAATTTTAAATGACTGTATAATCAAGCAAAAAGTCAATTATGCCGATATTAAGAACACCGTTGTCGTCATACCATCGTTTGCTTATGTCGTGACGAACAATAATTTTAGGAAAAGAATCTCCTGTTAACGAGAACGGTTTATTTTCGGTTTCAATCTTTTCCTCTGTAGGCAATGCATAAGCCGATTGAATATATGTCTTTTTGCCTCCGTTGTTGGCAATAAAATCAATTTCTCTTGCAACCTGTGTTATTTTGCCGGTTTTGCCCTTTTCATTTGAATATACTACACCGACATCAACATTGCATTCGCGCACAATCAGTTCATTATAAATGATGTTTTCCATTATGTGAGTAAGTTCTTGCTGTCTAAAACCCAAGCGCGCATTACGAAGTCCAACATCTTCGCAATAATATTTGTTTGGATAGTCAAAATAATCTTTGCCTTTAACATCATACCGCTTGCATTCACTAAACAAAAAAGCGTCTTCTAAATGTCCCATATAAGATTTAACGGTATTATTTGAAACTTTATCCTCCCCTGCCCGCTTTTGCCTTGAATTTAAAGTGTTAGTAATATTAGTCGGGTTAGTCAGCGAACCTACCGAAGAACAAAGCAAATCGAGAACTGATGACAAAACATCCTCACGCTTAATATTTTTTCTTTCAACAATATCTTTTAAATAAGTCTCCTCAAAGAGTGAGGTTAAATATTTCATTTTAGCGTTATCGTTAGGGCGTGACAAAACAAACGGCATACCGCCGAAAAATGCATAATTATCAAACGCCTCGTGCTTATCGCCTCCGACGGCGGAATAATATTCGGAAAAGCTCAAAGGATGCACCCTGATTTCATCGCTTCTGCCTCTGAATTCGGTAAGAATATCCGAAGAAAGCATTTTTGAATTACTGCCTGTAACATATATATCAAGGTTAGAAATTGACCGTAAATCATTCAGTGCATCATAAAATGTAATCGGTTTACCGTCTTTGTTATAAGGATTGGGCACTTCATCCGACATTTGAATTTCATCCACAAAAAGATAGTATTGCTCTGCTTTACCTTTTACCGTGCGGATTACATATTCAGTCAGTTCAAGCGGATTTCTGTATTTAATATCTTTTGTTTTATCAAGTTCAAGTGAGATTATATTTTCTTCCGAAACGCCGTTTTCCAACAAATAGTTTTTAAACAAAGGATTTAAAAGATATGATTTTCCGCATCTTCTTATTCCGGTTATAACCTTAACCTGACCGTCCCACATAAAAGATATAAGTTTTTGCAAGTACCTTTCTCTTTTTATTTCCATAACTACCTCCGTTGAAAACTTAGTCGATATATTATATTACTTTTCAATTGTTATTATACATTTCATTTAATTGCTTGTCAAGACAACTGTTGAAATCTTATATTCATTATTCATACGTTGCACACCTCGTTTTTTTAATATATTTTTCATTGAACATTTAAAATATTTAACAATAACAAAAACACGGTATAACTCTTTTCGAGTTGCACCGTGTTTTTTGTTACCGCTCAATATATTCTCGTATAAATTTATCATATTGCCATTCAGGTCCGTCAAATAAAATTTGAAGCAATGCTTGCTCCAATTCGGATTTTTTAAGTTTATGTATATAATCCATAACCTTATACTCTAATTCCTCTTGGCGTTGTTCTTCCTCCTCCTGATATTTAATAACACTTTCATAATATTTTTGTGCTTCATTTGGGAATGCAGAAAAAAAGAGCGCTATCATATGTTTACATATAATTCTTTTACCATCGGCATGGGGACAGTTACATTTTGATTTTCTCGGATGTTCTAAATCAATAAATACATCATAATGTTTTTGCCCGCTGCCATGAACCATACCTCTAAATTCGGTATCACTTTCTTTAATTCTTGTAATCACATATTTTTTATCAAAATACTCATATCCTCGCCAAACCGATTGATAGCTTGCTAAATCTAATAATCCCATATATGCACCCTCCGTTTTATCAAATAATATTATCTTTCCTATTTATTATACTCTAAAAATAAAAGAACCTCAATAAATTATTGATAGATTAACTTTCTGAATTTGTAGCATTACAATAGATGTGAGACTAAAAGAATAGAAAAAGTGATTGAGTTCTGTTAGAATTAGAGTGCTAACAACCAAAACGAACAGAGAGGACTCAATCACCATGAATAGTATAACACAAAACAAGAGATATTGTCCACACGAAATTACAACAAAAGAATATTCGGTAAAGTTGTACCGTCAAACAAAGGATATTTCGTTTGTTTGCGGGAGATGTGAAATATGTGCCTTACGCTTGTTATTCAGGCACATATGCCGAAAAGTTTTATCAATATACAATTATTGATGAAGCTTCAAGAGAGCGCTTTATTTATACGTATAGAGAGCAGAGTGGATATTATACTGTGGATTTGTAAAACGAACTATTGCCTACTTCGGATATGCGCCTGAAATCATACAGACGGACAATGGTGCGGAATTCTGCAACACAGCAAAAACAAAAAGAATACACGCTTTTGACGCGTTTTGTAATAGTGCGAATATTATTCACAAAACCATCAGACCGAGAACCCCTTGGCATAACGGCAAGGTAGAATGTAGCCATAGAAATGACCAAGAACGTTTTTACAACTATTTAAAGTTTTATTCTTATGATGATTTATTACTGCAAATGAAGCGTTATCTAAAGCGTTCTAATAATATTCCGATGGCAGTGCTCGGTTGGAAAACTCCGCTGCAAAAGAGGAAAGAACTTGAAAGCAATCCCATTTAATCGGCGGCGTAATGTGTTTTGCTTTCGTTCGTGGCTACGCCACTCACTCAAGCAAAACACATTATATCACAGGCTCAATTTATTTTTTACCTTTTCAGTCTCACATTATTGACAAACTTACATTCTAAAGTAAAAGACGGAGATTTATTCTCCGTCTTTTAATTTGCACTGTTTACCCGCGTGGTCTATTGTGTAATTATCTTTCATAATCAAATCACTTATAAACACAAACTCATAACCCTCATCTTTTAAGCATTTAAGCACCGTTGGCAAGGCTTCGGGCGTGTGTTCGGCATCGTTGTGAAAAAGTATAATACTGCCGTTTTGCACCTTGCTTGTAACACGCTTGCAAATACTGTCTGCCGTGGCGTTATCTTTCCAGTCAAGAGAGTCGACATCCCATTGAATTGCATACATATTCTGACTTTCAACCGTTTCGATAACACGGTTGTCATAGTCACCGTAAGGCGCTCTGAAAAGAGTCGGACGCACACCTGTTATATTTTCGATTTTTTTATTGCAGTTTTCAATCTCGTCAATCATCTGCTCGTTTGAAAGTCCCGTCATATAAGGGTGGCTGTTAGAATGATTTTGCACCTGGTGACCTGCGTCACTTAACTGCTTTACCGATTCGGGATATTTATCTACCCAAGCACCGACCACAAAAAATGTGGCGGGCACCTTGTATTCCGACAGTATGTTTATTAACTGTTCGGTATCGTCATTACCCCATGCGGCATCAAAGCTTACGGCTATTTGCTTTTTGTCGGACTCAACGCAGTAAATCGGCAATTTGCGGTCATTGTTAGCAAAGGCGGCAACCGAACCCACCACCGCCACGGTTAAGGCGAGCAAAGCGCTTATGCACCACATTATATGCTTTTTTGTAATTATAAAATATTTCATACAAAAGCCCCTCTTTCATACCCTATATTTGAAGTTATGATTATAGGCTTGTATAATATGAAAATAAAATTTATTTTCAAAAATATAAAGACCTAAACCTGCATTTTGCGGTTTAGGTCTTTGCTTTGTTATAATCTCATTTTATTTGATTTCTTACATATTCGATTTGTTTTTCTACCGACTGCACCGATGTGCCGCCTTCTGAAACACGGCGTTTTACACAGTTTTCAAGGTTTACCGCGTCATAAAGGTCGTTATCAAACAAATCACTGAATTTTTTATATTCTTCAAGCGGTAGGTCTTCAAGCACGGTTTTTTTGCTCATACACAGCGCTACAAGCTGACCTGAAATTTTATATGCTGTTCTGAACGGCATACCTTTTTTCACAAGATAGTCTGCAAGGTCGGTTGCGTTTATAAAGCCCTCACCTGCCGCTTTTTTCATATTGTCGGTAAGCACTGTCATTGTTTCAACCATAGGCGTAAACACTTTAAGGCACATTTTTACGGTATCACAAGCGTCAAACACGCCCTCTTTGTCTTCTTGCATATCCTTGTTATAAGCAAGCGGAAGCCCCTTAAGCGTAGTCAGCAGACCTAAAAGGTCGCCGTATACCCTACCCGTTTTTCCGCGAACCAATTCTGCCATATCGGGATTGCGTTTTTGAGGCATAATGGAAGAACCGGTTGTATAGTTGCTTGAAAGCTCAATAAACTTAAACTCCCAGCTTGACCACAAAATTATCTCTTCTGAAAAGCGTGACAGATGCATCATAACGGTAGATATATCCGACATAAGTTCAACACAAAAATCACGGTCCGAAACACCGTCGAGCGAATTCATACAAACACCGTCAAAATCTAATTTTTCGGCTTCAAAACGGCGGTTTGTGTTATATGTTGTGCCGGCAAGCGCGCAACATCCGATGGGCGACATATTCATACGCTTACGGCAGTCATAAAGACGGTCAATATCGCGCAAAAACATCATACAGTAAGCCATAAGATGATGACCGAATGTTATGGGTTGCGCGCGTTGCAGATGTGTATAACCCGACATAATGCTTGCTTTATGCTGTTCTGCTTTGTCGCAAAGCACACCCACAAGTGATTTTAAAAGCGTCGTAATCTCGTCAATTTCATCACGAAGATACATTCTTATATCAAGTGCTACTTGGTCATTACGACTGCGCGCAGTATGTAATTTTTTGCCGACATCGCCTATTCTGTTTGTAAGCTCCTGCTCAACAAACATATGTATATCTTCTGCTGTCATATCAAACTGCAATTTCCCGCTTTCAAGGTCTTTTAATATTCCGTCAAGACCGTCAATTATCTTTTGCGACTCATCTTCGGTTATTATGCCGCATAAAGACAGCATCATAGCGTGCGCCATACTGCCCTTAATATCTTGGGCATACATTCTGCTGTCAAAGTGTATTGAAGAATTAAAATCATCGGCAATACTGTCGGTAACGCCGTCAGTAACGCCTGTCCACATTTTTGCCATTTAAAAATACCTCTTTTAATTTATATTTTTATATTATATATAAGCAATCTGTTATTGTCAAGAGTTTTGAATAAATATGCAAATCACGGCGCATATTATGCACCGTGATTTATCTTTACTTCGTTTTTGCAACTGCCGGTATTTATTATCTCGTTAATGTTTTCTATTGTTGTTTCGGCTATATTGTTAAGCGCTTCTTCGGTCAAAAAAGCCTGATGAGAAGTAACCAATACATTAGGCATTGAAATAAGACGAGCCAAAGTATCGTCATCTACTATATGCCCCGAAAAATCTTCAAAGAAAATGTCCGACTCTTCTTCATACACATCAAGGCACGCGGCACCGATTTTCCGTGATTTTATACCCTCTAACAAGGCGTCTGCGTCTATAAGCGCACCGCGCGAGGTGTTAATAATTATTGCCCCTTTTTTCATTTTTTCAATAGATTTACCGTCTATAATATGGTAAGTTTCGGCGGTAAGCGGACAATGCAGTGATATTATGTCGCTTTCGTTAAAAAGTCGGTCAAGCGTCACATACTCGGCATCAATGCCGTCTGTCGGATATTTATCAAACGCCAAAACTTTCATACCGAAACCGCGGCATATATCAATAAATGCCCTACCGATTTTACCCGTGCCTATAATACCTACGGTTTTGCCGTGTAAGTCAAAACCCGTAAGTCCGTTAAGACTGAAATTAAAATCTTTTGTCCTTATATATGCCTTGTGTATGCGGCGAACCGATGTAAGCAACATCGCCATTGCGTGTTCCGCCACGGCATAAGGCGAATAGGCAGGCACACGCACAACCTGCATCTTGCCGACTGCGTGTTTTAAATCTACGTTGTTATAACCCGCGCAACGAAGCGCTATAATTCTTACGCCCAAGTCATAAAGTTTGTCTATAACTTCGGTATTGGCAATATCATTAACAAATATGCAAACGCACTCACAGCCGTGTGCCAAATCGGCAGTATCAATATTAAGTTTTGTTTCAAAAAATTTAAATTTCAAATTTTGATTTTCATACTTTTCAAACGACTGTTTATCGTAAGGTTTTGTGTCAAAAAAAGCTATTTTCATATTAGATTCACCTTAATCTTTAAAATCTCTGAACTTGTTGTATATTTTTTGCGCCAAATCGCGATTTATACCCGAAACTGCGCAAAGTTCATCAATGTCGGCAGTCTTTACGCCTTTCATGGTTTTAAAATGCTTAAGCAACGCGTTGGCTTTTGCCTGACCTATACCGTCTATTGCGGTAAGCTCTGAATTAAGCATCTTTTTACTGCGGAGCTTTTTATGATAACCTATGGCAAAACGGTGAACCTCATCCTGAATTGCGGTAACAAGCCGATACGCTGACTCGTTGGCTTTTATCGAAATATCTCCTCCGCCGGTTGCAATGGCGCGCGTGCGGTGTTTTGAGTCTTTTACCATGCCGAACAAAGCAACATTTATATTATGCTTTTTAAGCACCGGCTCCACCGCTGAAATCTGACCTTTTCCGCCGTCAAGCAAAATAAGATCCGGCAAAACCGAAAAGCCTTCGTTTTCGCCCTTTTCATACTCTTCAAACCGTCGGTCAAGCACCTCCGCCATAGAGCGATAATCGTCTTGCCCCAAAAAACTTTTTATTTTAAACATTCGATAATTCTGTTTATACGGTTTACCGTCACGGAACACAACCATACCGGCAACATTTTCGTCACCCGCGGTATTTGATATATCATAAGCCTCTATAATACGCGGCGCGGTTTTAAGACCCAAAATTCTTGCAAGCTCGTTAAGCGCCGACATTTCACGCCCGCGCAATTCGGTCTTTTGCGCTAAATTGTCCGAAGCGTTATTTCGGCACATATCAACAAGGCTTTTCTGCTCGCCGCGAACGGGCAATATAATTTCAGTCTTTTTACCTGATTTTTCGCTTAACCAGCGTTCTAAAATTTCCTTGCTTTCTATATTTGTATCAATTAAAATACGGGACGGAATATCATTCGAATTAAGATAATACTGCTGTAAAAACTGACTGTATAAATCATTTTTATCGGTAAACGCGTCAATTATAAAATGCTTTTTATCGGTAAGTTTATTGTTTCTGAAAACAAGCACAGCCACGCACGCAATATTTTCAAGCGAAGCCACTGCAAAAACATCTTGATTTTTGTAGGTGCACATAACAACCTTTTGGCGCTCTTCAAGTTTTTTTATGGCGTTTATATTATCGCGAAGTTTTGCGGCATACTCAAAGTCAAGGCGTTCGGACGCCTTTTGCATATTTTCGGTAAGTGTTTTTACAATATTTTCTCCGCCGTTTTTGATAAATGAAATCGCCGAATTTACGGTCTCGTTATACTGCGCGGCGGTTATATTTGCACGGCAAGGTGCATCGCACAGTCCTATATGATAATTAAGGCAAGGTTTTGAATTTCTATCAAAACTGCGGTTGCAATCGGGCAGTTTAAAAATTTTACGCACCTCATCTACCGTGTCTTTTACTACTGCGGAAGAATAATACGGGCCTATATATTCGGCATTAGGGTCATCAAGTTGCATACAGGTGGTAATTTTTCGCCATTTTTCATTTGTTATCTTGATATAGTGATAGCCCTTATCATCTTTTAAAAGAATATTATATTTAGGCTGATTTTGTTTTATAAGCGAGTTTTCAAGTATAAGAGCTTCAAACTCACTGTCGCACAGCACATACTCAAAATCGTCAACCTGACTTACCATTTTACGCACCTTTTCGGTGTGCTGATTACCTGCGCCGAAATACTGCGTAACGCGATTTTTTAGCGACTTCGCTTTACCGATGTATATGATAACACCGTTTTTGTCTTTCATTATATAAACGCCCGGCGTAAGCGGAAGTCGGTTAGCCTTTTGTTTAAGCGCTGTAAGTTTTAAATTTTCGCCCATATTTTCACCTGCCTTACAGTTATTATATATAAAAACTGCGCCGATAGCAAGAAGCTGTCGGCGCAATATTATTCTTTGCAAAAAATAATATAAGATTTAATTATGCGTTTGCATTAAGTTTTGACACAAGAGCAGATTTTTTTCTTGCGGCATTGTTCTTATGAATAATACCCTTGCCGGCTGCTTGGTCAATTTTAGAAACTGCAACTTTAACTGTTTCAGCAGCTTCAGGAGCCTTTGCATCAATAGCAGCGTTAGCCTTTTTAATAGAAGTTCTGAGTGCAGAACGGAAAGCCTTATTTCTTTCGGCATTAGCACGGCTTACAAGCACACGCTTTTTAGCAGATTTAATATTCGGCATAGTGACACCTCCCTAAATTTACTCATAGCGCATACTATAATAGCACAACTGTTAAAAAAAATCAAGCATTTTTTTCAATTTACAAAAATTATAAAAAATCAAGTCTTTTTTGTCGAAAAGAAAAAAATATTTTTAGATTATCAGCAACACTTCGGGGCAATAATGACTTTGTAAAAACTTACAAGGGACGCTGATAAAATGTATGGCAACAAGGTTATAATCTGCGGTGTTGATACTTCAAAACTTCCGCTTCTTAAAGAAAAGGATAAAGAAATATTGCTTAAAAAGGCAAAAGAGGGTGATAAATCCGCGCGTGACCGACTTATAAACGGCAATCTGCGACTGGTTTTAAGCGTTGTTCAAAGATTTGTAGGCAGGGGTGAAAATCCCGACGACCTGTTTCAAGTAGGGTGCATAGGACTTATAAAATCTATTGACAACTTTGATACAACTCAAAATGTAAAGTTTTCAACCTATGCCGTTCCGATGATTATAGGTGAAATACGGCGTTATCTGCGCGATAACAATTCGATAAGGGTTAGCCGTTCAATAAAGGATACGGCATATCGCGCTATGCAGATAAAAGAAAAACTAATCAATAAAAATCAAAAAGAACCCACCGTAAGCGAAATTGCCGCCGAGCTTAATCTGCCGCGCGAAGATGTTGTAATTGCGCTTGAAAGTATAGTTGACCCCGTATCGCTTTATGAACCGGTTTTTTCGGACGGGGGTGACACCATATATGTGCTTGACCAGGTAGGCGACAAAAACGATGATAAAACCTGGCTTGATGAAATTTGCATCAAAGAAGCCATAAACGGACTTTCGGAGCGTGAAAAAAAGATATTAAGTCTGCGCTTTATGCAGGGAAAAACGCAAATGGAAGTATCCGAAGAAATCGGTATTTCGCAAGCGCAGGTATCCCGCCTTGAAAAATGCGCTCTTAAAAAAATCAAATCATAAAATGATAGCGTTTATAATAAAGCATTTTTTCGTTTTATATCTTTGAAAAACCGTCATTTATATTTTGAACAATCGAATTCACTTCTTTAAGAACATCAAATCTTTTTTGATGATTAAGCAGTTTTTTTGCAAATTTTGAAGAAGAATGATATTTACGGTATTCATTGGCGCCGTTTTTATATACTATAAGGAAAAAGTAATTCTCACCGTTCGGCACTTCGTATTCAACTGTTGTTGTTTCGTAATGTTGCCAACCGTCAAGTTCGCTAAAAAAGTCGGAACTTATAGGGTCAAACTCCTCTTCTGTTACGGTGCTGTAAACCGTTTCGCTGTCAAAAAGGCATATTGTGTCGATGTTTTCAAAATCAATGTTGTCGCAATTAGGACAGTGCCTGCCGTTAAAGCCAAAAAATTTTGTTTTGCAATAAGGACAAATTTTTATTAAGCTCATTTACTCACCGACTTAAAAACCGAAAAATTTTTATTTATAAGAATAGTCATTTAACCGACCGCTATACAGCAATTTATGCGGGAGTTTAAGAAAGTGTATCGGCCAAACGATAGGAGAAAGCATTTGCATGCCGTCAATATCACCTTTTATTAAAACATCCCTTACAAATTCAGAGCAGTAATAACAGTCTTTTTTGTGGTATACTTTGTGAAACGCGGCAAACAAAACACCTATAAAATTGTAATGATGCTTGATACTGTCACAAGTCATCTTTTGCAATACATCGCAAAGCTTTTCGTAATTTTCGGGACTGATATTAACCGAGATAACGGTTGCCTCTGTATTTTTAAAGCGCTTAAAAGTTCCGCTGTCGATTGACTCGACTACAAATCCGCCGAAAAACGGATTATACGGATGTTTTCTTCCGAAAGAATACATTGTCTTTAAATCACTTGAAAGGCTTACCGACGCGTGATTATAACGCGCACCGGTAAAAAGTTTAAGCGCGCGTGAAAACATTGTTCCCGTTTGGCTTAACACTATGTATAGTTCTTTATTTGAATTCATAGCCGCACATCCTTGTCGAAATTACGGTTTATTTTGATGATTTTGCTATATTATACCATAAGCCGAAACAAAATTAAAGTATAAAGCCGTAAAATTAAGGTAATATTAAGAAAATCAAACCGCAAAAACTGCGGCTTGTTCTGAACACCTTTTACAAATATTTTTTAACCTCATCATAACCGTAAAGTAAAAAATTTTTATTATGACAGTCTGATGAAAATATAAGTTTTTTACCGTTTGACTTAAAATATTCTATTATCTGTTTTGACGGATACGGCGTTTTTTTGTATCCGCGTGACATACCACCGGTGTTTATTTCAACAAGGGCAGGCGTTTTTAAAATTGCGTCAGCGGCATTTTGCCAAGCAGAAATATAACGGGGGTCATTTACATCAAACAAACTGCCGTCATCGTTATACTTTGTTATTAAATCAAAGTGACCTATAATATTGCATTTTGTTTTGTTATATAAGTCGGCTACAAGACTGTAATAATCTTGTATATAGGCGTAAAAATCACCGCCGTAACAATTATTAACATCTGAAATCTGCTTTTCACAGCTTAAATCGGTGCAAAGATATTTTCCGCCTTTGTAAATATAATGAACCGAACCCAAAACATAGTCATAATCATCCAAAGGCTCATTGCTGTAATAATCATATTCTATGCCGAGCAATATTTTTATTTTGCCGCTGTATTTTTCTTTTAAATCGTTAATTTCTTTTTTGTAATTTTCGGTTCCCTCACGCGACATACAAGGCTCTAAATCAAATTCTGTATAAGAATGACCCGAAAAACCGATTTGCGAAATACCCAAACTTATTGCCTGTTGCACCATTTCTTCGGCTGTATTTTTACCGTCGCAGTAGGTTGTGTGTGTATGATAATTATAAAGCATAATCAGGTCATCTTTTCCTGTTTTACTTTGTGGTCGATTATATTACGGCTTGCAATTTCGCGGTGAATATCCTCGACAGTGATGCCCATTTGCACCATAAGCACCATTGTATGATAAGCCAAATCGGCAATTTCATAAATTGTTTCTTTTTTATCATCGGCTTTGCCCGCAATAATAACCTCGGTGCTTTCTTCGCCGACTTTTTTAAGAATTTTATCAATACCTTTATCAAAAAGATATGTTGTATATGAGCCTTCGGGTCTTTGCTCTTTTCTGCCCTGCAATAAATCATAAAGCCCCTGCATAGAAAATTCGTGCAAATCCGGCGACTGCCAAACCGTATTTGTAAAGCAAGAGTCGGTGCCGGTGTGACACGCGGGGCCGTCTTTTTCTACAACTACAACCAAAGCGTCATTATCGCAATCAGCGGTTATGCTTACAATATGCTGATAGTTACCGCTGGTCTCCCCTTTTAACCACAGTTCGTCACGCGAACGGCTGTAAAAACAGGTTAAGCCTTTTTGCATAGAAATTTCAAGGCTTTCTTTGTTCATATAAGCCACGGTTAAAACCTTTTTTGAGATTGAGTCTACAACTACCGCAGGTATTAAGCCTTTTTCATCAAATTTAAGTTCGTCAATATTTACCATAATTATAACCTCACAATTATATTGTTTTTCTTAAGTTCTTTTTTTAAATCCGGTATTTCAATTTCACCGAAATGGAACACCGATGCCGCAAGCGCCGCATCAATACTCGGTATAGCCTTAAATAAATCTATAAAGTGACTGACACTTCCGGCTCCGCCCGATGCTATTACCGGAACATTTACGGCATTACATACCAAATCTAAAAACTCTATATCAAACCCCTGCTTTACGCCGTCGGTATCTATAGAATTTACAACCACTTCACCCGCGCCCGAAGCTACGCCGTTTTTTATCCAAGAAAGTGCCTCTATGCCTGTATCTTCGCGACCGCCCTTTGCAAACACATGAAATTTATCACCAACACGCTTTACATCAACCGACAGCACAACACACTGGTCGCCGTATTTATGCGCCGCCTCACCTATTAAAGACGGATTTTTCAAAGCGCCGGTATTAACGCTTACTTTATCGGCGCCGCATTTTAAAACACGGTCAAAATCTTCAATGCTGTTTATGCCGCCGCCCACCGTTAAGGGTATAAAAACCTGCGAAGCAACATCTGTAAGCACATCGGTAAAAAGTTTTCTGCCCTCGGCAGACGCGGTTATATCATAAAATACAAGCTCATCTGCCATACTGTCGGAATAAAGCTTTGCAAGTTCAACCGGTGAAGAAACATCGTTTAAATTTTTAAAGTTTGTTCCCTTTACCACCCTGCCGTCTTTAATGTCAAGGCAAGGAATAATTCTTTTTGTAATCATAAAGCCGCCTCCAAAGCGTCTTTTAAATTCACATCACCGGTATAATACGCCTTGCCTATTATAGCGCCGTATAAATTCATTTCACGCAGTTTTTTTACATCATCTATGCTTGACACACCGCCCGAAGCCGTAATGTTCATAGAATATTTTTTTGATAACGAATTATATAATTCAAGGTTTGTGCCTCGCATTGCACCGTCTTTTGAAATATCGGTGCAAATTATATACTTTACGCCTATATTCTGCATATCGCTTAAAAAATCTTCAAGCGTAATTTCAGATTTTTGCACCCAACCTTTAATTGCTATATAACCGTCTTTAACATCAGCGCCTACTGCGATTTTATCACCGTATTTTGCTATAGCCTGCTTTAAAAATTCTTTATCGGTAACAGCCGAAGTGCCGAGTATAACCCTGCCGACTCCTGCGGATAAATATTTTTCTACAGTAGACATATCGCGTATGCCGCCGCCTATTTCAACAAACAGACCGGTTTCTTTTGCGACCTGTTTTACTATTTCAATATTGGGGGTTGTGCCGTCTTTTGCGCCCTGCAAATCTACCATATGAATATGTGTAGCGCCCTTGATTTCAAAATCGCGGGCAATTTCTATCGGGTTTTCGCTGTAGACGGTCATATTTTTGTAATCGCCTTTATAAAGGCGCACCGCTTTTTTGTCAAACAAATCTATCGCCGGAAAAATTATCATTTTTTAATTACCCCATTTCGCAAAATGCGCGTAAAATATTAAGACCTACCTCACCGCTTTTTTCGGGATGAAACTGACAGCCGATTATATTGCCTTTTTGCACGGCGGCGGTAAGTTCTTTGCCGTATTCTGCGGTGGCAATTACACTCTCATCACAGTCGGTAGCATAAAACGAGTGCACAAAATAAACAAAATCGTTTGGTTTTATATACTTAAACAGTTCGCTTTCGCGGGTAATATGTAACGCATTCCAACCGATGTGCGGTATTTTTAAATCTTGGGGTATTGAATTTTTCATAGGCACTATGTTGCCCTTAAGAAGTCCAAGTCCCTTATGGCAACCGTATTCAAAGCTTTGCTCAAAAAGCATTTGCATACCAAGGCAAATACCCATAAGTTTTTTGCCGTTTTCAGCCTCGTTTACAATAACCTTATCAAGTCCGCAATCGCGCAGTTTTTGTGCGGCATCATCAAAAGCGCCTACACCGGGCAAAATTATACCGTCCGAACTGCTTATAACATCGGGGTCTGAAGTAACCTTTATATCTGCGCCTATTTTGTTAAATGAGGAAACAAGCGAAAAAAGGTTGCCTACGCCGTAATCAACTATTGCTATCATGCTATTACACCCTTTGTAGACGGAATATCGTCGGCAAAATCAGCATCAATGGCGCAGGCTTTACGCAGTGTGCGCGCCATAGACTTAAAACATCCCTCTATTATGTGGTGCGAATTTTCACCGGCAAACTTTACTATGTGGGTTGTAATGCCCGAATTATAGGCAAAAGCAGACCAAAACTCTTGATTAAGTTCTGTATCAAAATCACCTACTTTTTCGGTTGGCATTTCTATTTCGCAGTAGCATCCGCCCCTGCCCGAAATATCAACAGCCGTTAAAATCAAGGATTCATCCATAGGAAGCGTTGTGTCGCCGTAACGGGTAATTCCCTTTTTATCACCGAGCGCTTCTTTAAAAGCAAGGCCTAACGCTATGCCTATATCCTCGGTTGTGTGGTGATAATCAACCTCGACATCTCCTATGCACTTAACCGTCAAATCAAAACGTCCGTGCCTTGCAAAAAGGGTTAACATATGGTCTAAAAACGGACAGCTTGTTTGGCACACCGACTCACCTTTGCCGTCTATATTCAGGTTTAGTTTAATGTCGGTTTCGGCTGTTTTTCTTATAACTTCTGATTTTCTCATTTTCTGTTCTCCTCTAAAATAAGAGATATATTTTCAATCAGCGTTTGCATTTGTTCTGCTGTGCCGATTGTTATTCTGTTATACTGCCGTATACTCTCTTTTGAAAAATGACGGACAAGTATTCCGCGTTTTTTCAGTTCCGTATAAAGCTTTTCGCCGTCGATTTGTTCGTTTTTAGCAAAAACAAAGTTTGTCTTTGACGGCAAAACATCAAAACCTAATTTTTTAAGTTCTTTTACGGTCCGTTCACGGTTTTGGGCAATAATTTTGCAATTATTCATATAATAATCATTACTCAACAGCGCCGCAGTTCCTGCGGCATCGGTCATACGGTTGACATTATAAGGATTTGTAGAATACTTAATTGTGTTAAGGTCGGCAATAAGTTTTTCGTTACCTATTGCAAAACCAAGCCGTGCGCCCGCTAAAGAACGGGATTTTGAAAAGGTTTGCACCACTAAAAGATTATCGTATTTATCGACAAGCGGAACCGCGCTTTGCGCGCCGAAATCGACGTAAGCTTCATCAATTATAACCACATTGTCGAGATTTGATTTTACAATTTTTTCAATATCCGAAACCGAAAGACAAATTCCCGTAGGGGCATTGGGATTAGCTATAACTACGGTTTTGTTAACACCTATATAATCGTTAATATCTAATGTAAAATTGCTCTTTAAAGGTATTTCGGTATAAGGTATGCGGTTAATATCGGCAAAAACGGGATAAAAACCGTAGGTTATATCCGGAAATACAAGCGGACTTTTTTCATCGGCAAATGCCATAAACGCAAAATTTAAAGCTTCGTCGGAACCGTTTGTAACTATAACCTGATTTAGATTAACATTATAAATTTTTGCAAGTTCCCGTCTGACATTTATGCTTTCGGGGTCGGAATAAAGCTGAAGCTTTTTACTTTCTAAAAGCACCGCGTCACTTACCTCTTTTGAAGGAGGAAAGGGCGATTCATTGGTATTAAGCTTTATATACTGCATATCTTTCGGCTGTTCACCGGGTGTATACGGTGTTAAATTTTTAAGTCTTTCGGTAAAAAATTTGCTCATCAGTCTTCCTCAAATCTTATTGTAGCGCTCTTTGCGTGGGCATGCAATCCCTCTTTTTCGGCAAAAAAGGCTACTTTGTCTGCAACGCTCTGCAATGCGTCGGCGGTGTAGTAGGTAAATTGTGATTTTTTTATAAAATCATCTACCGAAAGCGGAGAAGAAAATCTTGCCGTTCCGCTTGTGGGCAGGGTGTGATTTGGACCTGCAAAATAATCGCCGAGCGCTTCAGGGCAATATTTGCCCATAAATATAGAACCTGCATGCTTAACTTTGTCAAGGTAATCAAACGGGTTATCAACACAAAGTTCAAGATGTTCGGGTGCAATTTCATTGGCAATATCAATAGCGAGCATTAAATTGTTTTCGGCAACTATTATTTTGCCGTTGTTATCAATAGAAGCGCGCGCTATATCCGCCCTCGGCAAATCGGGAATTTGCATTTCAAGCTGACGGCTTACCTGCTCGGCAAAAGAACGGCTGTCGGTTACAAGCACGGCGCTTGCCATCTTGTCGTGCTCCGCTTGCGAAAGCAGGTCGGCTGCTACAAAGCGCGGATTTGCGGTAGAGTCTGCCACAACCAAAATTTCGCTCGGTCCTGCTATCATATCAATAGAAACTTTTCCGAAAACCTGCTTTTTAGCCTCGGCAACAAAGGCATTACCGGGACCTACTATCTTATCAACTTTAGGTATGCTTTCCGTGCCGTAAGCAAGAGCCGCTATTGCCTGAGCTCCGCCTACTTTAAATATGCGGTCTACGCCCGCGATTTTAGCAGCTGCCAAAATAACCGGATTAACCTTGCCGTCGGCAGAAGGCGGTGTTACCATAACAATCTCTTTACAGCCGGCAATTTTAGCGGGAATACTGTCCATCAAAACGGTTGACGGATACGCCGCTGTGCCGCCCGGAACATAAAGTCCTACCTTTTCTATGGGCATAACCTTTTGACCGATAATAACGCCGTTTTTATCATTTATAACAAAGCTGTTTTTAACCTGCTTTGAGTGAAAACCGCGTATGTTTTCAGCCGCCTGCTCGATTATTGAAACAAATTCTTTATCAACAAGCGAAAATGCCTCGTCAATTTCAGAAGCGGTTACTTCAAGTGATTTTAAATCTGCCTTGTCAAACTTTAAGGCATATTCAAAAATCGCCTCATCACCGCGGTTTATTACATTTGCTATAATATCGCTTACAATTCCTTCAACGTTGCCCGATATATTGTCGCGAGCAAAAATTTCGCTGTTTGAAACCTCGCCGTAATTATAAATTTTAATCATTTTTCTGCACCTGCTTTTTGATAGACTCAACAATCTTTTCAATATCGTTGCCCTTAAATTTAAAACTTGATTTATTTGCTATAAGCCGAGCACTTATGGGCAATATGGTTTCTTTTACCTCAAGATTATTTTCTTTAAGAGTTGTGCCTGTTTCAACAATATCTACTATAACATCCGAAAGTTTTAAAATCGGCGCAATTTCTATAGAACCGTTTAATTTTATAATATCTATCTCTCGGCCCAAACCCGCATAATAATCGGCGGCTATATTTGTAAATTTAGTAGCCACTTTTAACGTTTTTTGACCGTCATCGTGAAAATCTTTAGGTCCTGCCACAGCCATTCGGCATTTGCCGAGTTTTAAATCTAAAAGTTCATACACATCGGGTGTGTATTCAAGCAAAATATCTTTACCGGCAACGCCTATATCCGCAGCTCCGCGCTCAACATAAATCGCAACATCCGAAGGCTTTACCCAAAAATATCTTACCTGCTTTCCGCGGTTTTCAAAAATCAACTTGCGGTTGTTTTCTTTTATAGAGGGGCATTCATAACCTGCCGACTCAAACATAGAATAAACCTTTTCACCGAGTCTGCCTTTAGGCAACGCAATATTAAGCATTTATACCCCTCCCCTTATATCTTTAAGTTCTTTATATCTTATTTTTTTAACATCTTCATTCTGCACCGAAACCGTTTTGCCCGAAGAAATTATTTTTTGCACCTCATCGGTCAAAATATTTACATCGGTAAAATCATCGCAAAGCAATAAAACATCTACATCAAACATAGATTTTTCACTCGGTAAATCTTCAAGCAAATCAAGATAAATTGCAAAACCAACAGCGCCCGAACGCCTGCCCATTTTGTAAAGCAGATTATCATACTGACCGCCGGTAAGAACACTTTGAGAAATACCGTCAATATAACCCTTAAACACTATGCCGTTGTAATAATTCATATCGTTTACTGCCGAAAAATCAAATTTTATTTTATCACTGCAATCAAGTTTGTCAAGCATAGCCGAAAGTGTTTTTAACTCTTCTGATGCAGACGCATCTATCCATTTTGCCAAAGAGTCTAATTTTTGCAAAACCGAATTGCGCTCACCGTAGATTGATGCCAAATCAAGCAGAGCGTTTTTAAGTTCTTTGTCGACGCCGTTTTCATCACAAAGACGCTCTAAATCGTGCGAATTTTTATTAGAGATAAATTTTACGGCATCAGCCTTAAAATTTATATTTTCAGACGCTTTTTTAAGCAACGATAAAAGTATGCCTAAATGTGAAATTTCAAGAACAAAATTCTTTGATATAAGCTTAAGACTTTCCGCCGCCATAACAATCATTTCATAAATATCGTAAAGGTTTATTTTTCCTATGCACTCAACACCGGTTTGCATAATCTCTTTAAACTGGTGTGTGTTTTCGGATACGCGGTAAACATTTTCATTATAGCATACCTTTTGCTTAAAACCGTCAACATCTTCACCGTTTTTTATAATCGAAAGCGTTACATCGGGTTTTAAAGCCAACAACTTACCGTTAGTATCGTTAAAGGCAATAATTCGGTCACTTACCAAAAAATCTTTGTTTTGAATATAAAATTCATATTCTTCAAACTTGCTCATTTTAAAAGGCTTATATCCGTATTTACCGTAAAGCGAGCGCAACGCGTAAATCGCCTTTTCTTCATTTCTTAAAATATCGTTATTTATCATCTTTTTCACCCCTGCATCTGTCGATAACTATATCATATCCGCCCGAACCGTATTCACAGCATCGGCTTACACGGCTTATCGTGGCGGCGCTTGCTCCCGTTTCTTTTGTGATATTGGTATAACTTGTTCCTGCCTTAAGCATTTTTGCAACCGACAGTCTTTGCGAAATATCAAGCACCTCTTTTATAGTGCAAATATCTTCTAAAAAAGCATAACACTCATCCTTGTTTTTAAGCGATAACAATGCCTCGCATAACTCGTCCGTGCTTTTTGTTTGCCAACCGTTCATATTGCAGTATCTCCAATCACTTTACCAAACTAATGCGTTAATGTAATGAATTATAAACTTTTTATATAGTAAAGTCAAGAAAAACTTTTAATGTTACATTATTGTAACTATTTGTAAATAGACAAATCAAAATATTTATAGTAAAATGTAAAAAACAACTTTTGTGTCAGGAGTGTCGCGGACTTGTCAAACAGATATAAATC
>JAXJVR010000077.1:0-11582 GCA_036308405.1 Acutalibacteraceae bacterium | reverse complement strand
TCCCAAAACTAGTGCGCTACCAACTGCGCCACACCTCGAAAGATAAAGTCAGCAGATTTGCTACGGTTGTTAATTATATATTATTTTTAAATTATTGTCAACAAAAAATTGATGATAACAGTAAATTTAAACAGAAAAGATTTATATTCATATGTTTGCTTATAATTATTCTTGCTTTGATTGGTTTGTTGTGATATACTCGAATTGCAAATTTGGATTATAGGAGAAATAATTATGCCACAAGTTAAATTTATAAAATTAAATGAAAATGCCATTGTTCCTACATACGGCACACAGTTTGCCGCGGGTGCTGATTTGTATGCTTTGCCGACAGGTCAGACCGTATCAATTGAACCTAATCAAACGGTGCTTATTCATACTGGAATTGCTATGCAGATACCCGATGGTTATGCAGGTATGATTTTTGCGCGAAGCGGAATTGCAACAAAACGCGGTTTGGCACCGGCTAACAAGGTTGGCGTTATAGACAGTGATTATCGCGGTGAAATTATGGTGGCAATTCACAATCATTCCGACAAAGTTCAGGAGATAGCAAGCGGCGAGCGTGTAGCGCAACTTGTTATAATGCCTTATTTAAAAGCTGAATTTGCAGAGGCTGAATCTCTTGAAGAAACCGACCGCGCCGCAGGCGGATTCGGTTCTACCGGCACTAAATAATAACAAATTAGTTTTTTTAGGCGTCTGCTTTAATTTGCAGACGCTTATTTTATGCAAAATTTAAAAAATGTGTTGACAATAATTTTATTGAGTATTATAATAATAAAAAATGTTAGTTAACTAACAAAATTAAAGGTGATGATGTTTTGAAAAAGGAGAGACATCTCGGTTTTGAAATAAGAACACTTAATAACTGTGTTAAGCGTTTTATGGAAAGCACTAAACCCGAAGAATTTGACAAATCTACCGGAGTTCACGGTTGGGCTGTCAGATTTTTTTATGAAAATCGCGACCGCGATATATTTCAGCGTGATTTTGAGGCGCGGTTTTCAATACGCCGTTCAACAGCTACAAATATGCTTAAGCTTATGGAAAAAAACGGCATTATAACGCGTGAGCCTGTTGATTATGACGCAAGGCTAAAAAAAATAGTGCTTACCGAAAAGGCTGTAGAATTGCATAAAAAGGCCGAAAAAAATATCGAGCGTTCGGAAAAGATATTAAAAAACGGAATATCCGATGATGAGCTTGCAATCTTTTATAAGGTTGCCGATAAAATTAAAAATAATTTGGAGGAAGAGAATAAATGCTAAAAAAACTCTCTAAAAGTATTCGCGGGTATGTAACGCCGAGTATACTTACAATGATTTTTATGATAGGCGAAGTTATAATCGAATGCCTTATTCCGTTTATAACAGCAAATCTTGTAAATCAAATAAAAGCAGGTGTTGAACTTACCGTTCTTTTAAAAACCGGTCTTGTTTTAGTGCTTCTTGCTGTAATATCACTCTGTTGCGGAGGAACCGGCGCTTTTACCTGCGCAAAAGCATCGGCGGGTTTTGCCAAAAACTTAAGGCATAATGTTTTCAGCCGTATACAAAGCTTTTCTTTTCAAAACATAGATAAGTTTTCGACTTCTTCATTGGTAACAAGACTTACTACAGATATTACAAATCTGCAAATGTCTTATATGATGCTTATACGCACCGCGATACGCAGTCCTTTTATGTTTGTTTTTGCCATAATAATGGCTTATAAAATGGGCGGAAGCCTTGCAACAACATTTGTTATAGTAATACCTTTTTTGGTGTTCGGTCTTATACTTATTGCGCGCAATGCGATGCCGGCGTTCAGACGCGTTTTCAAAAAGTATGACCGTCTTAACGAATCGGTAGAGGAAAATGTTAGAGCTATGCGCGTTGTAAAAGGTTTTTCGCGTGAAGATTACGAAAAACAAAAATTTACCGATGCCGCTACCGATATATGCAAAGACTTTACAAAAGCGGAGCGTATAGTGGCTCTTAACGGACCGATAATGCAGATTTGTCTTTATTTTAATATGATATTTGTGCTTGTTGTCGGCTCAAAACTTACAATTACAAGCATGGGTCAGACTATTGACATAGGTCAAATTTCAGCAATGCTTACCTATGGTATGCAAATTCTTATGTCGCTTATGATGCTGTCACAGATTTATGTTATGCTTACTATGTCGGTAGAGTCTATGAAGCGTGTGTGTGAGGTTTTGGATGAAGAACCTAATTTGCACAACCCCGAAAACCCGATTTACAGCGTTGCAGACGGCAGTATCGAATTTAAAAATGTAAGTTTCAAATATTCTAAAAATGCAAAAAAATATGCTTTGTCCGATATAAATTTAAAAATAAAGTCTGGTATGACGGTGGGCGTTATCGGCGGAACGGGTTCGAGTAAATCATCACTTGTTCAGTTGATACCAAGGCTTTACGATGTGACCGAAGGCAGTGTGCTTGTCGGCGGTAAAGATGTCAGAAATTATGATATAAAAACACTTCGTGATGCGGTTGCTATGGTGCTTCAAAAAAATCAACTGTTTTCGGGCACTATAAAAGAAAATTTGCGTTGGGGCAATGAAAATGCCACAGATGATGAAATTGTCGAGGCTTGCCGACTTGCCCAAGCCGATGAATTTGTGCAGAGTTTTCCTGACGGTTACGACACATATATTGAGCAGGGCGGCACAAATGTTTCGGGCGGTCAAAAACAGCGCCTTTGTATTGCAAGGGCTTTGCTTAAAAAGCCTAAAATTTTAATTCTTGACGATTCCACAAGTGCTGTTGATACAAAAACAGATGCTTTCATAAGAGCAGGATTTAAAGAATATATACCCGAAACTACAAAAATCATAATTGCTCAACGCGTTTCTTCGGTGCAAGACGCCGATATGATAATAGTTATGGATAACGGTAAAGTTTCGGCTTTCGGTAATCACAGCGAGCTTATGAAAACAAGTGAAATTTATCGCGAGGTTTATGAACAACAGACAAACGGAGGTGATTTTGATGAGTAAAGGTCCAATGCATCCCGGTCCTAGCGCGCCGCGCGGACCAAAGCAAAAGTTTAACGCAAATACATTTAAACGCATCATAAAAATGCTCTTCAAATTCTACCCCGTAATGATGCCCGTAACTATTGCGTGTATTCTTTTTTCTGCAGTAACCGCCGCGCTTCCGGCAGTTTTTCAACAAAAGGTTTTTGCCGATATTGAAGTTTTTATAAAAACAGGTGATTGGTCTGCGGCAAAAGAGGTAATTATACCTAAAGTTTGTATCCTTGCCGGTCTGTATGTGGTATCCATTATTGCAATTACGCTTTATAATCAGTTAATGGTAGTTATAACGCAGGGCTTTTTAAACAAAATGCGTATTCATATGTTTGAAACTATGCAAAACCTGCCCGTAAAATATTTTGACCAAAATAAACACGGCGATATAATGAGCCACTACACAAACGATGTCGACACTATGAGAGAACTTATATCACGCACATTGCCGTCATTACTGCAGGCGGCTGTTATTGTGGTAAGTGTTATGTGCATTATGCTTTATTACAGTGTGTGGATGACTCTTGTAGTGCTTGCAGGTGTATTAACAATGGCGCTTATATCTAAAAAACTCGGTTCGGGTTCTGCTAAATACTTTATGCGTCAACAGCAGGCAATAGGCAAAACCGAAGGCTTTGTGCAAGAAATGATGAGCGGTCAAAAGGTTATTAAAGTTTTCTGCCATGAAAAAGAGTGTGAAGAAGACTTTGATAAGATTAACGATGAACTTTATCATGACAGTTTTCGCGCGCACGCTTTTGCTAACTGTTTAGGCCCTATGAATGCAAATATCGGTAACATACTTTATGTTGTTATTGCTACGGTAGGCGGTGTATTGTTGCTTACTAAAGTGCCGAATATTTCAATCGGTGCGCTTGTAAAAGGCAGTATAGGCGTGCTTACTATTGACCTTTTAGTCCCATTTTTAAATATGTCGCGTCAGTTTACAGGAAATATAAATCAGGTGACACAGCAGATAAATACCGTTGTTATGGCTATGGCGGGCGCGGAGCGTGTGTTTAACCTTATAGACCAAAAGGCTGAAGTTGATGACGGTTATGTAACGCTTGTTAACTGTGAAGTCGACAATTACGGAAATATTACCGAAACCGACAAACGCACAGGTAAATGGGCGTGGAAGCATCCGCACCAAGACGGAACACTGACATACACTCTGTTGCAGGGTGATGTTCGTATGGTTGATGTAGATTTCGGCTACAGTGAAGATAAACTTGCATTACACGATGTTTCGGTGTATGCCAAACCCGGTCAAAAGGTGGCTTTTGTTGGCGCTACGGGTGCCGGCAAAACCACAATAACCAACCTTATAAACCGCTTTTACGATATTGAAGACGGCAAGATAAGGTATGACGGAATAAATATTAACAAGATTAAAAAATCTGATTTGCGCCGTTCGCTCGGCATAGTCTTGCAGGAAACAAATTTGTTTACCGGCACAGTTATGGAAAATATACGTTACGGCAGACTTGACGCTACCGACGACGAATGTATTGAAGCGGCTCGTCTTGCGGGCGCAGACGATTTTATTACGCGTTTGCCCGACGGTTATAATACTCAACTTTCAAATAACGGTTCAAACCTTTCGCAAGGTCAGCGACAGCTCATTGCTATTGCACGCGCTGCGGTTGCCGACCCTCCGGTTATGATTCTTGACGAGGCAACATCTTCTATAGATACCAGAACCGAAGCCATTGTTCAGCGCGGTATGGATAAGCTTATGGAAGGCAGAACGGTATTTGTAATTGCACACCGACTTTCTACCGTTATGAATTCGGATGTTATAATGGTGCTTGATAAAGGCAGAATAATCGAGCGTGGTAATCACGCCGACCTTATTGCACAAAAAGGCACTTATTATCAACTTTATACCGGCGCTTTTGAACTCGATTGAGCAAAAAATTAAAACTTGTATAAAAAAGATTAAACAGCTGATTTTTTCGGCTGTTTTTCTTTTACAAAAATATTGAAAAATATATTAAAATGTGATAAAATACAATGAATTATTATTTTTAAAAATCGGAGGTGAATTTTATGTCTTACAAAAAATGGATTGTCGGCTCACCTGACCGTGAAAAAGCAAAAATGCTTGCCGAAGAATGTGACATTGACCCGTTTGCCGCATTGATTGCCGTAGGCAGAGGAATTGATTATGAGGGCGAACTTGAACAACTTATAAGTGATGAGGCGCTGCTTTGCGACCCGTTAGAACTTGCAGACATAAAATCTGCCGCCGATTGCATAAACGCCGCTATTGAAAACGGTGTTAAAATAGCAATTTTCGGTGATTATGACTGCGACGGCGTTGTGTCAACAGCCTTGCTTTACGACTATTTAAAAAGCAGGGGCGCTTGCGTTGTGCCATATATTCCCGACCGCATTGTCGAGGGATATGGTATGAGTTGTTCGGCTGTTGATAAACTTAAAGAACAGGGCGTCTCTCTTATTATTACCGTTGATAACGGTATTGCTTGTAAAGCGGAAATTGATTATGCAAAGTCTTTAGGAATTGATACAGTTGTTACCGACCACCATATTCCGCCCGAAAATTTGCCGTGCGCCGTGGCTGTAGTTGACCCGCACAGAGCAGACTGCCCATCCTCTTTTAAAGATGTTTGCGGCGCGGTGGTTGCTTTTAAATTGATATGCGCCGTTGACGATAAAGAACCCGAAGAGTTGCTACCGCGCTATGCCGATATATTGGCGGTGGCTACCGTGGGTGATGTTATGCCCCTTGTAAACGAAAACCGTTCTATAGTCAAGATGGGGATAGCAAAAATTAAAAGTGCGCCGAGACCGGGTATTGCCGCAATACTTAATATTGCCGGTATTGACCGAAAAACCGTAACAGCCGGCAAAATTTCTTTCGGTATTGTTCCGCGTATAAATGCCGCAGGCAGAATGGGCAGTGCTTTTAGGGCGTTTGAACTGCTTGTCAGTGAAAATACGCTTGAGGCGTTAAAAATAGCAGGACCGATTGATGATGATAATGTTCGCCGTCAGCAGATTGAAAAAGAAATTTTTTCTTCTGCGGTAAATATAATAGAACAGAACGGATATCAGTATAACCGTGTTATCGTGGTCGAAGGTGACGGTTGGCATGCAGGCGTTTTAGGCATAGTTGCCGCGCGAATTTGCGAACGCTACGGCAAGCCGACGCTCGTTGTTTCTGTTGAAGGTGAAACAGCGCACGGTTCGGGACGCAGTTTTTCTGGTTTTCACCTTTATAACGCGCTGTGCGCAAGCGCTGAAACACTTGAAAAATTCGGCGGTCACGAGTTGGCGGCAGGCGTTAGTTTAAAGCAAGAGAACATATCGGCTTTCAGACAAAAAATAAATGATTATGCAAAAGAAACATCTTATGCCGTGCCGAAACTTAATATTGATTTTCGAATAAATCCTGCGGGAATGAGCGTTGACATGGCATACGCCGTTAAAGAACTTGAGCCTTTCGGTCAGGGTAATCCGGCACCCGTATTCGGTATATTCGGCGTAACAATTCAAAAAATAACACCTATAGGCAACAACAAACATTTAAAATTGTTATGCCGTAAAAACGAGAGCGTTTTTCAATGTTTGCTTTTTGGTGTTACTCCCGAACAATTTTGTTTTGCGGCTGGCGATATTGTTGATTTGGCTGTAACTCTTGATATAAATGTGTTTCAGGGTCAGCAAACGCTTTCGGTGCAGGTAAAGGCCATAAAATTAAGCGGCGCTGATGACGATGCTTATTTTGAAAGCAAAAAACAGTATGAAGATTTTATGTCTTTCGGTAATGCTTCTTACAACGATATTTTTCCGACAAGAGCGCAGGTGGGCGAAGTGTATAAGAATATAACGGCGTGCCCCGTAAGACATGAAAGAATTATATATTTAAAAAATAAAGATTTGGGTTATGCTAAAACTCAAATAGCAATAACGACTTTGTGCGAGCTTGAATTGGTATCCGAAAAGAACGGTGTTTTGGCAGCTGTGAATGTCAGCCGAAAAACCGATTTACTTAATTCAAAAACCTATAAAAGTATCTATGAGAGGGTGAACGAAAATGAATGAACAGGCAACTCGTGATTATAACGGATTGATTGAATGTATGAAAGCGCAGGGCGGAAGTTATGATATTCCGCTTATAAAAAAGGCGTTTGAATTTTGTGTAGAGCATCATTTCGGTCAAAAACGTCTTACAAAAGAAGATTATTATATTCACCCTGTAAATGTTGCAAAAATAATCGTAACACTCGGTATGGACAGTCAGTCTATAGCGGCTTCGCTTTTACACGATGTTGTCGAAGATACCGGCGTTACGGTAGAAGAAATAAAACAGCAATTCGGTGAAGATGTTGCCTTGCTTGTAGACGGCGTTACAAAAATCGGCAGACTTTCAATCACTTCAAAAGAGCAGCAACAGGCTGAAAGTCTGCGTAAAATGCTTATTGCTATGGGTAAAGATGTGCGCGTTATTATAATTAAACTTGCTGACCGTCTTCACAATATGCGGACTTTAAGCGCTATGCCCGAACAAAAGCAACGCGATAAAGCACTCGAAACGCTTGAGGTCTATGCGCCTATTGCGCACAGACTCGGTATTCGTTCGGTCAAAGAAGAACTCGAAGACCTTGCAATTAAGTATCTTGACCCTATTGCGTATAACGAAATAGAGGAACTTTTAAAGGTAAGAAAACACCAAAGAATACAAATACTTGAGGATATTGAAAAACGAATAGAAACACGCCTAAAGCAAGAATTGCCCGATGTCAAAATGTCTTTTCAGGGCCGTGTTAAGTCAATTCACGGCATATATCGCAAGATGTATGTGCAAAACAAAGATTTTGATGAAATATACGATGTCTATGCTATTCGTATAATTACCGACACGGTTGCCGACTGTTATAATATTTTAGGCATTATGCATGATATGTTCAGACCTATACCCAATAGGTTTAAAGACTATATTTCTACGCCGAAGCCTAATATGTATCAATCACTTCACACAACCGTTATCAGCCGAGAGGGCGTGCCTTTTGAAATACAGATACGCACCTTTGAAATGCACCATACCGCTGAATACGGTATTGCGGCGCACTGGAAATATAAAGAGGGCATAACCGGCACCGATAAGTATATGGAAGACCGCCTTGCGTGGATAAGACAGGTGCTTGAAACTTCAGATGTTTCGGGTGACGCCTCTGAAATTGTGCGCACAATAAAGGTTGACTTAAGTCAGGAAGATGTTTTTGCGGTTACTCCGCGCGGTGATGTCATAAATTTGCCGGTTGGTTCTACGGTGGTTGACTTTGCTTTTGCAATTCACTCGGCTGTCGGCATAAAAATGATAGGCGCAAAGGCTAACGGCAAAATAGTGCCTATAAATCACGAAATTAAAACCGGTGAAGTAATCGAAATTCTTACCACAAATCAGCCCGACCACGGACCGAGCCGCGATTGGATGAATATTGCCGTTACAAATTCGGCAAAGGCAAAAATTCGTTCTTGGTTTAAGAAAGAAAAACGAAGTGAAAACATTGTCGAAGGCAAGTCCGCTTTCGAGCGCGAGCTTCGCCGCAACAATATAAATTTGGGTGAGAATGAGGCAGAGGAATATGTAGAAGACCTTGCAAAGCGTATGAAATTTGCCGACAGTGATGAATTTTATGCGGCAATCGGCTACGGCGGTCTGCTTATGTCAAGAATTTTGCCCCGTATACGCGAAGATTATAACAAGCGTGCAAGCGCCGCAAAGGCGATAGATATATCAGCCGTTGCACCTAAAAAGCAAACCTCATCTGAAGGCGTTATCGTAGACGGTATCGACAACTGTCTTATAAAGCTTTCAAGATGTTGTGCTCCGCTTCCGGGTGATGATATAGTCGGATTTATAACCCGCGGTCACGGTGTATCTATTCATAAATGCGATTGCAGTAATGTTCCGCGTGATATTGCAAAATGTGCAGAGCCGGAACGTTGGATTAGCGCCCATTGGGATAAGGCTAATAAAGAAACATTTACTTCTACTTTGCAAATTACTGCTCTTGACCGCGAAGGTATTGTTAATGATGTTTTAAACACAGCTTATAATATGCGTCTTGCGGTTCACGCGGTAAGCGCCCGTCAGATGAAGGACGGCAACTGTGTAACTCTGCTTACAATAAGCACCGAAAGCGTAGAGCATTTGCGAAGCATTATTTCCCGAATGGAGAAAATTTCGGGTGTTTTCAGTGTAGAAAGAGTAGGTCAGTAATATGAAAGCTTTAATTCAAAGGGTAAAACAGGCAAGTGTTGAAATTGACGGTTGTGTTGTAGGTAAATGTAAAGCGGGTTATATGATTCTTTTTTGCGCAGTAGACGGCGACAGTGAAAGTGACATTGACCTGCTTGCGCGTAAAACCGTAAATCTTCGCGTATTTGAAGATGCCGACGGAAAAATGAATAAATCTATACTTGATGTTGACGGTGAAATTTTGTGTATATCGCAGTTTACTTTGGCAGCCGATGTTAAAAAGGGCAACCGTCCATCTTTTATAAACGCTATGGAGCCTGTAACTGCCGATAAGTATTATAATCTTTATTGTAAGGCTCTAAAAAACCACGGTGTAAAAAGTGTTGAAACGGGCCGCTTCGGTGCCGATATGCAGGTGTCGCTTATAAATGACGGGCCGGTTACAATAATGCTTGATACTGATATTTGGAATAAAAAAGTATAATTTATGAAAATTGAATTTTTACTTAACGACTATATGTCGGAATACTCTAACTGCTACGGTATACTTACCGATAAAACCGCAATAGTAATAGACCCCGGAAAATATACCGATGAAATTGCGCGCTTTTTAAAAGAAAACTCTGATAAGAGCAGGCTTATTCTTATAACACACGCTCATTATGACCATATCGGCGGGGCGCAGGAGTTACGTGCTGAAACCGGAGTAAAAATTGCCATAGGCAAAAATGATGAATTTGCTTTATCTGATAATTCTTATAATCTTTCGGGTGTTTGTGTGCCTGCGCTTAAGCCGTTTAAGGCTGATTACATTATAGAAGACGAGGAAGAATTTACCGTAGGCGATGTTACGGTTAAGGCTTATGAAATGTCGGGGCACACATTAGGCAGTATGTGTTATTATATTGACGGCTGTCTTTTCAGCGGTGATGTTCTATTTTACGAAACCGTCGGCAGAGTTGATTTTCCGGGCGGCAGTATGCAAAGTATGCAAATGTCACTTGAACGCATAAAATGGCTTTTTGACGATAATACAAGCGTTTATTCCGGCCACGGTCAAATGACTACCATAGGTCACGAACGAAAATTTAATCCGTATTTGAGGTAAGTAATGAAACTTTGCAATATAGGACATAATTTTGATTATGAGTTAGAAAAATTGATAAGGCTGTTTTTGCCGTTTGAAAAAATCGAGGTTCTGCACAGTAACGAAAACGGTGATAACTGCGCTGTTTGTGAGATTGCCGAAATCGGCGGTGAAATTTTTGCAACAGCAACACTTAACCTGAACGGCAAATTTGCCGAGCGTTCTTCTGCGGTAGACAAAACTGCCGAAGATATAAAAAAGGAAAGTCAGCACGAGATAGCACGGCAGTTGTTTTATTGCTTTTATGATATAACGGGATACAAATGTGATTGGGGAATACTTACAGGTGTAAGACCTGCAAAGTTATTTTCGAGTTACCGCCAAAAATACGGTGAAGATTATGCCGTAGATTTTTTTAAAAACAAATTTTTGGTAAACCCTTCAAAGATTGATTTGTGCCGTGAGGCTGTAACGGGTGAAGAGCGTATAATTTCGCTTTCTACACCTAAATCTTTCAGCCTTTACCTTTCGGTGCCGTTTTGTCCTACAAGGTGTTCTTACTGTTCTTTTGTATCGCACTCGGTAGAAAAGGCTCAGGCAATTATACCCGATTATGTTGATTATTTATGTCGTGAACTTGAAATTACGGCGCAGATAGCAAAAGATTTAGGCTTAAAACTTGAAACGGTTTATATGGGCGGCGGCACACCTACAACGCTGACGCCAAAGCAATTAGACCGAGTTTTAAGCACGGTAAATAAAAATTTTGATATGTCCTCCGTGCGTGAGATTACCGTTGAAGCCGGCAGACCCGACACAATAGATGCCGAAAAACTTAAAGTAATAAAACAAAGTGGCACAACTCGTATCAGTATAAATCCGCAAACTATGAACGATAGCGTGCTTAAAATAATAGGCAGAAATCATACGGCGGATGATACCGAAAAAGCCTTTGCTTTGGCACGAAAAATCGGCTTTGACAACATAAATACTGATTTAATCGCAGGACTGCCCGGTGATAATTTTGAAAGTTTTAAAGACACACTTGCAAAAATTATAAATCTTGACCCTGAAAGCGTAACAGTTCATTCACTTTCGATGAAACGCGCGTCAACACTTACCGCAAAAGGCAGTTTTCCTGAACTTGAGATGGGCGCAGAAGCCTCAAAAATGGTTGGATATGCGCGCGAAACTTTGACTCAGAACGGTATTTTGCCATATTA
>JAXJVR010000076.1:0-4518 GCA_036308405.1 Acutalibacteraceae bacterium | reverse complement strand
CCACGATAAACCTCCGTTAAAATAATTCTCAAAAAACGGCTATGTAATTTATATAGCAATTTTTTCAAAACTATTTTTAAAATCAGTTTAAGGCGAGGGCAATTCCTCGCCTTAAACTTTAAATTTTTAATTATTATTCGCCGTAGTTTCTGTCAAGAAGTGTGATGCCGTCAATTTCAACATCGAAGTAAGGAGCAGATCGGAATTTTGATTCATAGAATACACCGTTTTCTACAACTTCGGTATCTTTTTCAAAGTTAGCGTCGATATCAACATCTGCCATATAGCTGTCAAGTTTTGCACCTGCAACCGTAAAGTTAGCGGTATCAAATACATTGAGTGAACCGTCAGCCAATTTAGCCTTAACTTCGGCAATCTTGTCAGCAGTGCCTGCTGCAGCAGCCTTTTCGTTTACATCGGTAAGAACTACAGAACCTGTCTCGATAGAGCCTGTCCAGTCGGTATCAATAGCCTCACCCTTTTCGGTCTGACCGATAATGTATTTGAAGTAAGGTGTCCAGTCAATTCTTGAAGATACGATAAATGTGTTGGGGCAAGCGCTTATTGTTGAACCGGTGTAAGAAACGTTCGGAACACCTGCAGTTTCACAAGCGGTAGGAGCACCCATTGAGTCAGCGTGCTGGCTGATAAGAACGCAACCGCCCGAGATAAGAGCCTGAGCTGCTTCTTTTTCCTTCTGCTCATCATACCATGAACCTGTAAACTTAACATCCATAGTAACTGTGGGGCATACAGATTTAGCGCCGAGGTAGAATGAGGTGTAACCCGAAATAACTTCAGCGTATGTAAACGCACCTACATAACCCATTTTAGCATTATCAGCAGTGATTTTGCCGCTTTCTATCATTTCGTTAAGCTTCATACCTGCGGCAACGCCTGCAAGGTAACGGCCTTCATAAATAGAAGCGAATGCATTGTGGAAGTTTTTAAGTCCTGCTGTATGAGCCTGTGTGCCTGTTGCATGACAGAACTGAACATCGGGATACTGTTTAGCAGCATCCATAAGGAATGACTCGTGACCGAAAGAGTCAGCGAAGATAAGGTCACAACCCTCAACCTCAATAAGTTCAACTGCAGCATCATAGCAGTCTTTTGATTCGGGGATTTGAGTTTTTTGAGCGTATTCAACACCCATTTCTTTACAAGCAGCTTTAGCAGCTTCCATAAAGTTTTTGTCATAGGTTGACTGTTCATCGTGCAAGAAGATGAAACCAACCTTCAAGTCTGATTTTGCATCAGCGTCTGAGTTTGTGTCTTTTGTTCCGCAGCCTGCAAAGCAGAAAAGCATTGCTACAGACAAAAGAAGTGCGATTAACTTTTTCATTTTTTGAGTCTCCTCTTTTTTAAAAAAATTTATGTAAATAAAATTACACACATTACAATTTGCGGAACTCAATTCCCGCTGGGCTCATTTTTTCGATGACAGCAAGGCTTTCTACCCTTATGCCCTGCTCTCTTAAACGGTCACCGCCGCCCTGAAAACCTTTTTCTATAGCGCAGGTAGCGCCTACAAGCGAAGCACCTGACTGATTTACTATGCTTACAAGTCCTTCCAAAGCCGCGCCGTTAGCAAGAAAATCATCTATTATAACAATCTTGTCAGCAGGCGTTAAATAATCTTTGGGAACGACTATCTCATAATCTTTGTTATGTGTATAGGAATGAACTACGGTTTTATAAACTTCGCCCGAAACATTTGAAGATTTATTCTTTTTAGCAAAAACAACCGGCAAATGCATAACCGTGCCTGCGGCTACGGCAATAGCAATGCCCGAAGCCTCAACCGTAAGCAATTTTGTAACGCCGTCATTCTTGTAAATTCTGTCGATTTTTTTGCCCATTTCTACAAGAAAATCAACATCTAACTGCTGATTTAAAAAAGAGCCGACTTTAAGCACATCCCCTTCAAGCACACTACCTTCGCGCAAAATCTTCTGTTCAAGAGAATGCATTAAAATCAACCCCCAAAAAAGCATAAAGACAGACTGTAAAAAATACAGCCTGCCCACTAAAATAACATTTTGTAAACCAATAGTCGCAACTTGCGGCGTTGCGGTAGAAACTTCGGGACCTTAAGTATATCCCAAACTATATTGGCAAACCGTGAATATTAACTTTGTATTAACAGTAACATACTACCACGATAAAGTGTGTTTGTCAACAAAATTCGTCACAAAATACTGTGGTAATATTGCACAAATTTATTTTTTTAATGTTTAGAAATTATATATTGTCGGTTATGCAGTCGGCAACATAAATACCCATAGCGCCCGACTGTGAAAGTCCGCGGCAGATTCCGCTGCCGTCACCGATTATATATACATTGTCGATAAGCTCAAATTTATTATTCATAAACACGGGACGAATTGAGTAATACTTGCTTTCGCAACCGTAAAGCAGAGTATCGTCATTAGCGGTGCCCGGAGCAACCTTATCGAGCGCGTATATGGTTTCGATAATGTTTGTAAGTATACGGTGAGGCAAAACAAGCGATATATCACCGGCTGTTGCTTTAAGAGTCGGTATTACGGTGTTTTGCGAAAGTCTGTGTTCATTTGTGCGTCTTCCTCGGATAAGGTCGCCGAAGCGCTGAACCAAAACATTGCCCTTGCCTATCATATTAGCAAGTCGCGATATATTTTCGGCATATTCTGTAGGCTGATTAAACGGCTCGGTAAATCTTATACTTGAAAGAATTGCAAAGTTGCAGTTGTCGGTCTTTTTTTCGGGTTGAGCATACGAGTGACCGTTTGCCGTAATGATACCGTGATTGTTTTCTGCCGAAACAAGACCGCCCTGATTAAAGCAGAACATACGGCATCTGTCTTCAAAAGTCTTGGTTTTATAAAGAATTTTCGGCTCGTAAATTTTTGAAGAGAATTCGCGCCAGATAATATCTTTCATTTCAACGCGCACACCGATATCTATGTGATTTGAGCGCATCTTTACACCGTTTGACTTGCAAAAATCTGCTACAAAGTTAGCACCCGAACGTCCGGTTGCTATAATTACATTTGCGGCTTCAAAAACCTCGCCGTTTGCGTAGGTTAAATTATAAACACTGCCCTGCTTTTCAACCTTTTCACAGTCATAAAAACTGTAAAGTTCTGTGCCTGATGCTCTTATTGCATTTATAAGGTTTTGCATTGTAAGGTAGTTGTTATCGGTTCCCAAATGTTTAACGTTCATATCAAGCAGTCTTAAATTGTTCTGAATGCATTTAAGACGCAATTCGTCATTAGACTTGTAAACTTTAGGCACGCCCGAAGTGCAATACTCGTTAAGAACCTTATCAACCTCATCTATGTAAAGATTTGCAAGGTCGTCACCGAGTTCTTCACCCAAAGTTCCGCCGTATGCCGTTCCTAAATTAAACTTACCGTCACTGAAAGCGCCGGCGCCTGCATAACCGCTTGTGATACTGCAAATCTTGCAGTGAACACAGGTGCTGTTTTTGCCTGCGGGGCAAACACGCTTTTCAAGCTCATTACCGCGCTCGGTAACCGCTATAGTCATATCGGGATTGTTTTTGCGCAAACGGTAAGCTGCCATAAGACCGCCTATACCGCCGCCTATAATTACGGTGTCAAATTTTTTTATAATAAATCACTCCATAAAAAGCGGTCTGCAAACCGCTAACTAACGGTTGCAGACTCTACTGCTTATACATTTTACACTATAAACTTTAAAAAGTCAACACAGATTTATTTTAACTTAATCTCATCTTCAATAATCAAAAGTCTGTTGTATTTTGCCACTCGGTCACTGCGGCACGGCGCACCGGTTTTTATTTGCCCCGAATTTGTTGCAACGGCAATATCGGCTATAGCCGTATCCTCACTTTCACCGGAACGGTGCGATATAACAGTGGCATAACCATGCTTTTGAGCCTTTTTTACCACCTCAAGCGTTTCGGTCAGCGTTCCTATTTGATTAGGCTTTACAAGCACAGCGTTTGCAACACCCTTTTCTATGCCGGCATCAAGTCTTTTTGGGTTAGTAACAAACAGGTCGTCCCCCACAAGCTGTATTTTTTTACCCAAACTTTCGGTAAGTTTTTGCCAGCCGTTCCAATCGTTCTCTGAAAGTCCGTCTTCTATAGATATAATAGGATATTTGCAAATCAATTCACCGTAATACTCAATAAGCTGTTCTGCGGTAAGTGTTTTATCGCGCTTTGACATAGTATATGCGCCGTCTTTATACCACTCGCTTGCCGCAACATCAAGCGCTATTTTTATCTGTCCGTTATAGCCCGATTTATCAATAGCCTGCATTATCATCTCTATAGCCGACTCATCGCTTTCAAGATTAGGTGCAAATCCGCCCTCGTCACCGACGCCGCAAGCCAAATTATTTTCACTTAAAATTTTGCCTAAATTATGATAAATCTCACTGCAAATACGCAAAGACTGCGAAAAGCTCTCGGCTTTTTCGGGTATTATCATAAATTCCTGAATATCTATATTATTAGCCGCGTGGGCTCCGCCGTTTAAT
>JAXJVR010000075.1:0-7013 GCA_036308405.1 Acutalibacteraceae bacterium | reverse complement strand
CGGTATCGCTACCGAGGGATTTTAAGTCCCTTGTGTCTGCCTATTCCACCACAGCGGCATATCAACTATGATATAACAAACGCGTGATTTTGTCAAGGCTTTTTATTTAAAATTTTTAATTTGTAAAAAATAGAACAAGCGGTTTTATTTTTGTATTAAGTATCAATTATTTCACCTATGCAGCAGTCGCCGTTTACCGATTTTAAATAAACATTTTTAATTTGTCCGGTAAAGTTTTTATCTGTATTTACAACAACTCGCGTGTAGTTAGGTGTATAACCCTCGGCAGTATTGTTTTCCTGCGTTTCAAAAAGAACAGGGTAAACTGCGCCGACTTGATTTGTTAAAAATTCGGTTTCGGTCTGTTGTGTAACCTGCGCCATAAGGTGTGCGCGCTTTTGTTTATCGGAGGAACTAACCTGATTTTTAAGACCTGCGGCAACCGTTCCGCTTCTTACCGAGTAGGCAAAAATATGCGCCCTTGCAAAGCCTATTTTTTTAGCAAATTCAAGGCTTTTGTTAAATTCATCTTCGGTCTCACCGGCAAAACCCACCATAATATCGGTTGTGATTGCCGAATTTTGAAATATGTTCCGTATTCGCGCTACCAAATCAGCGTAAAACGCGCTGTCGTAATGTCGGTTCATACGCTTTAGGGTTTCATCACAGCCCGATTGCAGTGATAGGTGAAATTGCGGGCAAAATTTAGGCTGCGCTTTAAGTCTGTTTAACATTTCATCGCTTATGTGGTCGGGTTCTAACGAGCCGAGTCTTACACGCTTTATACCGTCTACGCGACACACGGTGTCTACCGCATCGCACAAGTCAAATTCTTCGCCTTTGCCGTATGATGTTAAATTTATACCTACCAAAACGACTTCAGAGTAACCGTTAGCGGCTAAATTTTCAGCCTCCTTATAAATACTTTTCAAATCGCGCGAGCGAACCCTGCCTCTTGCGTAAGGAATTATGCAATAGGTGCAAAAACGGTCACAACCATCCTGTATTTTCATAAAAGCGCGTGTGCGTTCCGAAAAATTGCTTATGGACGGTGTGTTGTATAAATCTCCGTTTTTGTGTTCTTCGACACAAAAATATCTGTCTTTGTCAAAATTTTGCAGAGCTGTTATTATTTTAGAAACATCGCGGTTACCTATAACAATATCCGCTTCAGATAAATTTTCTGCAGATTCGGGAAACGCCTGCACCATGCAACCTGTAAGCACAATTACAGCTTGGGGGTTTTCACGGCGACATCTGCGGACAAGCTGCCTTGTTTTTTTATCGCTTTCGGCGGTTACCGTGCAGGAATTTATTATTACAGCGTCGGCACCGACGCTTTCATCGGCTGTATATCCGCATTTTAAAAAGCCTTCGCGCATAACCTCGGTTTCATATTGATTAACCTTGCAACCGAGAGTATGAAAGTGTATGTTCATTTTGTTACCTCAAATAATTTATTTTAAACAACTTAAATATTTTAATAAAAATAAAATTGATTGTCAATAATTATTGAAATTTTATTGTATGTATGGTATAATTTCTTGAAATTATTTTATGATTGCGGGGATTTTATGGGATTTAAAAAAGATTTTGCCT
The DNA here is from genome assembly GCA_036308405.1 of Acutalibacteraceae bacterium. Lineage (GTDB taxonomy): Bacteria > Bacillota > Clostridia > Oscillospirales > Acutalibacteraceae > UBA737. Next base: position 5,414 of record JAXJVR010000075.1, on the reverse strand, counting down.
GGGGCACAGCCACCGCCTCTTATCAGATTGAAGGCGCTTGGAACGAAGACGGTAAAGGTGAAAGCGTTTGGGATGTTTTTTGCCACGAGGGCGGAAGAATTGCTGACAATCATACCGGTGATGTAGCGTGCGACCACTATCACCGCTATAAAGAAGATATAAAACTTATGAAAGAGTTAGGGGTTAATTCTTACCGCTTTTCAATAAGTTGGCCGCGTATATTACCAAAAGGTGTGGGCGAAGTTAATCAAAAGGGCGTTAAATTTTATTCTGACCTTATTGATGAACTTTTGGCAAACGGTATTGAACCTTATGTAACACTTTTTCATTGGGATTATCCGTATGAGCTTTATAAAAAAGGCGCTTGGCTTAATGAAGATTGTGTTGATTGGTTTGCCGAGTATGCCGGAAAGGTTTCGGAACTTTTTTCTGACAGGGTTAAATATTTTATCACATTTAACGAACCGCAATGTTTTTTAAATGAAGCATATCTTGCAGGCGCACACGCGCCCGGTCTTAAGGTGGGTTATAAAGAAATTTTTCAAATGGCTCACAATGTTTTGAAAGCTCACGGCGCTGCCGTAATTGCACTGCGTAAAAATGCAAAGCAACCTATTAAAATCGGTTATGCGCCCACATCTTGTCCTGTTTCTCCCGCCGAAGAAACACCCGAAAATATTGAGGCGGCACGCGCTGAATATATGTCTTGTAAGCCGATATCTCCTAATGTATTATGGAGCGTTACCTGGCTTTCAGACCCGATAATTTTCGGTAAATATCCCGAAGACGGTCTTAAGATGTATAAAGATTATTTGCCTGAAATTACCGATGATGATATGCGTCTTATAAGTCAACCGATTGATTTTTATGCGCAGAATATCTATAACGGTAAACAGCTTGCCGTTGATAAAAACGGTAACGCTTATACGGTGCCGCGTTATCCCGGCTTTCCACATGCAGCTAACGGCTGGCCTATTACTCCCGAAGCGCTTCATTGGGGCCCGAGATTTTTGTATGAAAGATACAAATTGCCCATATACATTACTGAAAACGGCACAGCAATGGCTGATTTTGTTTCGCTTGACGGTAAAATTCACGACTCAGGTCGTATAGATTTTATGAATCGATATCTGTTGGAACTTGAAAAAGCAACAGATGACGGCGTAGATGTAGGCGGTTATTTCTTGTGGTCATTTATTGACAACTTTGAATGGGCAAAGGGTTATAATGACCGTTTCGGTTTGGTTTATGTGGACTATGTAACACAAAAACGCATACCTAAAGATTCGGCATATTGGTATAAAAATTGGATTGAAGAACACACAAATTGAAAAAATAGGGGACTTTTAGATGGCAATTCAAAAAAGAGAAGATTTAAGAAATGTTGCAATTATAGCGCACGTTGACCACGGTAAGACAACGCTTGTTGACCAGTTGCTTAAGCAAAGCGGAACTTTCCGCGATAATGAGGCTGTTGACGAAAGGGTAATGGACTCAAACGACCTTGAGCGTGAGCGCGGTATTACCATACTTTCAAAAAACACAAGCGTTATGTATAACGGTGTAAAAATAAATATAATCGACACACCGGGACACGCAGATTTCGGCGGCGAGGTTGAACGCATTTTGCAGATGGTTGACGGTGTTTTATTGCTTGTTGACGCATTTGAAGGCTGTATGCCTCAAACTCGTTTTGTGCTTAAAAAGGCATTGGCGCTCGGTAAAAAAGCGGTTGTTGTAATTAACAAAATTGACCGTCCTACCGCAAGACCGATTGAGGTTGTCGACGAGGTTTTAGATTTGTTTATTGAGCTTGGCGCAGATGAAGACCAGATAGAATTTCCGGTTGTTTTTGCTTCGGGACGTGACGGATATGCAACATATTCACCCGATGTTCCGGGCACTGATATGAAACCTTTGTTTGAAGAAATCGTAAAAGAAATAGATGCGCCTGTAGGCGACCCCGACGCACCGCTTCAAATACTTTTTACCAATATTGAATATGACGATTATATCGGCAGAATAGGCGTTGGCCGTGTTGTAAGAGGCTCTGTAAAGGTTGGCCAAACAGTAGCTTTGTGCCATAAGGACGGCACTAACTCGAAGGTAAAAATAGCAAAATTGTTTATGTATAAAGGTCTTAAGCGCACCGAGGTTGAAACCGCTACAGTCGGCGACATTATTCAGGTGGCAGGCATTAACGAGCTTGAAATAGGTGAGAGCGCCTGCGATACCGAATGTATAGAGCCGTTGCCGTTTGTAAAAATAGATGAGCCGACGCTTGCGATGAACTTTATGGTAAATAATTCACCGTTTGCCGGCAAAGACGGAAAATATGTAACTTCAAGAAATCTTCGTGAGCGTCTTTTTAAAGAGGTGCTTACAAACGTAAGCCTTCGTGTTGAAGAAACCGACAGCGCCGATACATTTAAGGTTTCGGGCAGAGGCGAACTGCATCTTTCTATACTTATAGAAACTATGCGCCGCCAAGGTTACGAATTTCAGGTATCACCGCCTAATGTAATTTATAAACACGATGAAAACGGCAAATTGTTAGAGCCTATTGAATTGCTTATGATTGAAGTGCCCGAACAGTATGTCGGCGCTGTTATGGAGCGACTCGGCACAAGACACGCAGAACTTCAAAATATGGGCACCCGTGAAGGCGGTATGTCGCACCTTGAATTCTTAATTCCTGCGCGCGGACTTTTGGGTTATCGCTCACAGTTTATGACCGATACCAACGGTAACGGTATTATGAATCATATTTTCAACGGCTATGAAGAATATAAGGGCGATATAGAGCAAAGAACAACAGGCTCTATAATCGTTCACGAGACCGGTGAAACCACAAGCTACGGACTCTTTAATGCGCAAAGCCGCGGAAGACTGTTTATAGGAGCAGGTGTTCCGGTTTATGAGGGTATGGTTATAGGCGAAAGCCCCAAGAGCGAAGATATTGTTTGCAATGTCTGCAAAGCAAAACATCTTACAAATACACGCGCTTCGGGTTCTGACGATGCGTTAAAACTTGTTCCGCCTTCGATTATGAGCCTTGAGCAGTCGCTTGATTTTATCAAAGACGATGAACTTGTAGAGGTTACACCTAATAATATTCGCATACGCAAACGAATTCTTAACAAAGAGTTGCGTATGAAACACGAGGCTAAAAACCGCTGATGTTTTATGTTATTTTAGATATGGAGTGGGACAGCGTTTATCACAAATTGCATAAAAGATTTATAAATCAAATTTTGCAGATAGGCGCTGTTAAACTTGACGAAAACTTTAACATAACAGATATTTTTGATGTTACGGTAAAATCTTCGGTAAGTAATAGGGTGTCAAGCCGCTTTACCGAGCTTACCGGCATCACAAAAGATATGATGCTCGGCGGTGTTCCTTTAAACGATGCAGTCAAGCAGTATAATAATTGGCTCGGTGATAATACGGTTACTATAACTTGGAGCAATTCCGACTTATATACTATAGCCGAAAACGAAAAATATCTGCTTAAGGACACTAAATTTAAGATAAAAAAATATCTTGATTTGCAAAAATTTATTCAGGGCGAATTGGCTCTTTTGGGTCACGAGTGCAAATCTCAAATATCGCTTGCCGACGCGGCAAAACTTTTAGGGATAACAACCGATAATTATGATTTACATACCGCAAAGGATGACAGTCTGCTTTGCGCTGCGCTTTTAAAAAAGCAATACAATGAGCCGGCGTTTAATAGGCTTGTCAAAGATACATCGGACCCGGAATTTTATAAACGGTTATATTTTAAACCATATTATTTAAGCAAAATAAATGACCGTTTAATAGATAAAAAGACGCTCACTTTTAATTGTGAAAAGTGTCAAAAGCGTTTAAAACGCCTTTCTAAATGGCGTTATCATAATAATTGGTTTACCGCAAATTTTGTTTGTGAAAATTGCGGTAAAAAATTTGTCTGCCGTGTGTCTTACAAAAAAACTTATGATAATTTGATTGTTAAGCGCCGTATTTTAGAGCCTAAACTTAAGCAAAATAAGGAGAATGACGATGCTGTGCAACCTGTGTCCGCGACAGTGCAACGCTTTAAGAACCGCTGACCGAAATATAGGTGGTGTCTGCGGTATGCCGACAGAGCCGCATGTTGCGCGCGCGGCTCTTCACTTTTGGGAAGAGCCTTCAATAAGCGGTAAAAACGGTTCGGGGACAGTCTTTTTCAGCGGTTGTTCACTGCATTGTGTGTTTTGCCAAAATGAAGTAATAAGCACACAAAATTCGGGTAAACAGATGTCAGTAGGTGGGCTTGCCGATGTTTTTAAAAAACTTGAGTCGCAGGGCGCGCACAATATAAATCTTGTAACGCCGACACATTTTGTTGACGCGGTTATTTCGGCTTTGGACATTTATAAACCTAAAATACCTATAGTTTACAATTCAAGCGGTTATGAAAACACGGAAACCATTAAAAAGCTTAAAGATTATATTGATATTTATCTAATGGATTTTAAGTATTTTGACAGTAATAAGGCTATGCTTTATTCGCATGCGGCAGATTATCCCGAAATTTGTAAGTCAGCTTTGCTTGAGGCATACAGCCAACAAAAAAACTGCATTTTTGACGGCGGTATAATGCAAAAAGGTGTTATAGTCAGACATTTGTTAATGCCGCAGGCAACACGTGATGCGATAGCCGTTTTTGACTGGGTTAAAGAGAATTTACTCAATGCCTATTTCAGCCTTATGAGCCAATATGTGCCTTGCGCAAAAGCAAAAGAGATGCCTGTAATTAACCGCAAGGTTACTCCGCGCGAATATAATAAGGTTGCAGATTATATTTTAAACAGCGGTTTTAATAACTGCTATTTTCAAGAACTTGACAGTGCAGACATAAATTATATACCTGATTTTGATTTTTCGGGTATTTAAAAAGCATAGGGGACTTTGTTATGTGGATGGTGTTTGCTGTTTTATCGGCGCTTTTTGCGGCGCTTACCTCAATACTTGCAAAGATTGGTATTGACGGAGTAAATTCAAATCTTGCTACAGCCATAAGAACCGTAGTGGTGGTTATTATGGCGTGGGTTATGGTGTTTATAACTCATGCTCAAGGCGGAATTTCATCTATCGGCAAAAAAAGTTGGATATTTTTAATTTTATCCGGACTTGCAACCGGTATATCATGGCTTTGCTATTACAAAGCTTTACAAATCGGCGACGCGTCAAAGGTTGTTCCTATTGACAAATTGAGCGTCGTTATAACTCTTGTGTTAGCGTTTGTATTTTTAAAAGAAGAATTGTCATCATCGTTATTATTTAACGATTTGCTTCGCCCCCCCCCCTTTGTTCGGTTTCACTATTTGAAGAGGACGGAGAATTTAGATTTTCATTACTAGTTTCCTGCGTTTCAGTTATTTCTG
>JAXJVR010000074.1:0-17361 GCA_036308405.1 Acutalibacteraceae bacterium | reverse complement strand
TATGTTCCACCGCTGTCAACAAGCGTGTCCTTTGTTTTTATAAATTTTCTGCCGCCGTTTTCAACGATTTCACAGTCATTTTCGCCATCATTGCTGACAGCGTTTAAAAATTCTTTCAGTTGGCTGTCGCTTAAATGCGAAATATCCTCTGCCACAGAAGAAAAATTATCACTGAAAGCCGAAAGTCTTATCTGTGTTTTGGCATCTTCCGACACCGACAGATACAAAAGACCGTTTTTATTAAAATAACCGTTTAACTCATCGGTTGTCATATTAAGTTTTTCGGCAATGTCGGTAAGGTCATCACCGCTTCGCACTGTTGTAAAACTTTTGTCGGTTGAAATGTTGTATTCGTAGCTTTCGGCGCAGACCGCAGGGGAGAACAGCGCCGTAAAAATCAACACAAAAACCGCAACTAACGGTATAGTAATGTTTTTCAAAAAATCACCTGTGTTTATATTAAACTGTTTTGTTTTTTAGCGGCGGTAAGTGTGTTTTGCATAAGCATTGCAATGGTCATGGGTCCTACACCGCCGGGAACGGGTGTTATGTATGACGCTTTTTGCGAAACCGCGTCATAATCAACGTCACCGCAGAGTTTTCCGTCTTGGCGGTTCATACCCACATCTATTACAACAGCGCCGGGTTTTACCATATCGGCGGTAACAAATTTTGCTTTGCCTACGGCGGCTACCAAAATATCTGCTTTAGATGTAACCTCGCTTAAATTTGCAGTTTTTGAGTGGCAGATTGTTACTGTGCCGTTTTTGTGAAGTAACAGCATACTCATAGGTTTGCCCACAATATTAGAACGGCCTATAACAACACAGTCTTTACCGCTTACATCAATGTTGTAAAAATCAAGCATTTCCATAACGCCTGCAGGTGTGCAGGGCAAAAAGTCATAGTCGCCAATCATAATTTTGCCAACATTTACAGGGTGAAATGCGTCAACATCTTTTTCCGGGTTTATTGCCGCAATAACAGCCTTTTCGTCAAGACCGTAGGGAAGCGGCAACTGACAAAGAATACCGTTTACTTTATCGTCGTTGTTAAGTTCTTCAATAAGACTTAAAAGCTCATTTTGTGTAGTGTCGGAGGGTAAAACATACTCTCTTGAAATAATGCCTAACTGCTCACAAGCTTTCTTTTTGTTGGCAACATAAATTTGCGAAGCAGGGTCTTCGCCTACAAGAATTACTGCAAGACAAACCGAAATACCTTTTTTGTTAAGCTCTTTAACCTCGTTAGCAACACGGTCTTTTACCGAGGCTGATACAAGTTTACCGTCTATAATATTACTCATTTGTTTCTTCCTTTTCTTCGAGTGATTCTTCGGCTGTTTCTTCTTCGCTTTCAAACATAGAGGTGTAGTCGCCGTCTGCGATAACAGCCTTTTGCTTTTTGCGTATTACAATAAGCGTAACAAGCGCCGAAATGCAGATTATAACCGAAACCAAAACAGAAACTCTGATATTGCCTATCATCAAACTGTCGGTTCTTAAATTTTCAACTATTGATCTTTCAAAACCATACCATACGCAGTAGCAAAGCGCAATTTCACCGCTGAACTGACGCTTTTTAGATAGATGATTAAGCACAAAAAATCCGATTATGCACCACACGGATTCATACAAAAAGCAGGGGTGAACAAGACCTTCACCCATTTCGGCTATTGTGCGTGTGCTTTCCATACCCCACCAACTGCTGCCGGTAAAACTGCCGTAAGCTTCCTGATTTACAAAGTTGCCCCAACGGCCTATGCCCTGACCTATCAAAAAACCTACCGAAGCCAAGTCAAACATATCTAAAATTTTGATTTTTCTTATTTTACACATTAACGCGCCGCAGGCAAATGCGCCTATAACACCGCCGTAAATCGCAATACCCGAAAAACCGTTTGAAGAGCCAAACCCGAAAAAGTCGGATATACTGTTGCATTTAACACCGTCAAAAATTACATAATAAGCTCTTGCGCAAAGTATTGCAACCGGTGTTGTAACAATGGCAACATCAAGCATACGGTCAACATTTACATTAAAACGCGGTGCGTTTTTAATGCCGTAAATAATGGCAAGCGTAAAACCTAAAGCAATTATTATGCCATACCAGTAAATATCCCATCCGCCGCCTATAGGCAGGGTGAAGGCTATCGGTTTAAGCGTTAAATGCAGTCCGAAAATCGTAACATCATAACTCATTTTTTAATCCTCCAAAGGCGATATAACCGATAAAACGGCGTTTTCATCGTCAAAAACATCAAGTCGTTTTAACACATCGTCATAACTTACCGTTTTAAGCAATTTAACCTCTTCAAAAAGGTCGTAGTCGCACATTGCGCACTCGGTAAGCAACATTGTTATGTCTTCAACGCTGTTGAATTTTCGCACCATATTGCCGTAAGCGCCGCATTTTACCGCCGAGAACAGTTTTTTGTCAATGCCATCAACTCGCAAGCGGTTAATTTCTGCCTTAATTTCATCAGCTACTCTTTGAGGGTCGCGTGATTCGCCTTCAAAAATTACCGCGGCGTAACCGTTGCCGGTAAAATATTCAAAATCAAAATCATCGTTTATAAGTCCTTCATTCATAAGGCGCGCATAAAGCGGAGAAGCATCGCCACATATAATTTCAAGCAGCATACCAACGCAAACCTTGCTTTTTAGTCGGCGGTAAGGCGTTGCGATTTTTTGCTTGTAACCAAAGCAGAACATCGGCATATTTACCGCAAGCTTCTGTTCAACATAGTTTGAAACAACCCCCTGCGGTTCGTTAAACGAACCGCGTGTAATTTGAACGGGGTTGTTCTTTGTTACGGTTTTTTCAATCTGCTTTAGTGTTTTGTCGGCATCAATATTGCCCGCAATGCAAATAAACATATTTGCGGGGTTGTAAAATGTTTCATAGCATTTATAAAGCAAATCTGCGTCAATTTTTGCGATAGATTCTACCGTGCCTGCAATATCAATGCGGACAGGGTGGTTTTGATACATATTTTCAAGCAGGTTAAACATAACGCGCCACGAAGGACTGTCATCATACATACGAATTTCCTGCCCGATAATGCCTTGCTCTTTTAAAACATTTTCTTCTGTAAAATAAGGCGACTGAACAAAATTTAAAAGTATATCCAAATTTTCATAAAAATTATCACTGCACGAAAACAGATAACATGTGCGGTCAAAAGAGGTGAACGCGTTTGCGTTAGCGCCCGTTTTGGCGTATTTTGAAAAAGCGTCGCCGTCTTCGCCCTCAAAAAGCTTGTGTTCAAGATAGTGTGCAATACCTTCGGGCACATCAATCATTTCACCGTCATCTTTTGCAAAACGAGTGTCTATAGAGCCGTATTTAGTGCCGAAAATGGCGTAACTTGATGAATACTGTGGTTTTTCGGATATATAAACCGTAAGTCCGTTTTCTAATTCTGCTTTTACATAACTTTCGTCTGCAAAGCCTTCAAAAACCTTTTTTTTCATCATTTGTCGCCTTCTTCCTTGGGTAAAAGTTTGTATACTGTGTGCAAATTTATGCCTTTGGCAATGTTTGTAACATCTTCACGCGTGATTTTTGACAGTATATCGGCTGTGTCTTCGGGAGATAAAATTCTGTCTTTAAATATTTTTACCGAATACCATAGGTCAAGCAAGCCCTGACTGTCGTTATAAGAGTTAAGCGAGTCGGTTATGCTTTTAAGCGAAGAGTCAAATTCGCTGTCGCTGAAGTTACCGCTTTTCATAATTTCAAGCTGGTTTAAAATTTCGTTTTGTGCTTTTTCGGCATTTTCCTTTTCAACGCCGCAATCTACCACAATGAGTCCTTTTGATTTTACACAAGAAGCCGAGCAATAATAACAAAGGCTCATTTTTTCACGCACATTGCAAAACAGTCTTGAATACGGACCACCGCCGAAAATATCGCACATAACCGAAAGGTTAGACGCAGATTCTTCATCACCGTAAGTGTTGCTTGAAAAGCCCATAACAAGCTTGCCTTGAGCAATATCCATATTTTCGGTTACGGTGTTTATCTTTTCAGCTTTTTTTGTAGGCTTGCTTTGTGTTATATCGGTTATGTCTTCACGTTCAAAAGCCGAGAGTCTGTCGGCAATACCGTCAAACAGACCTTGAGGCATACTGCGTGAAATCACATTAACACGCAAAAACGCGTGTGATAAAACATCTTGCCAAGCGCCGTAAAGCGATTTTGCCGTGATTTTTTCAACATCCTGCTCGGTTCCGCATTTAGATGTGCCGTAAGGCTCGCCCTTATACATTTCTTCTATAAGGCGTTTTCTGGCGTAAAGCCGTTTTTCGCTCATTTCACCCTTTATGTGTTCGATAGCCTTGCGCTTTTCACGGGCAATATCTTCATCAAAAAATGCGCCGTCTTTAACCTTTGGCTCAAATACAAGTTGGGTAAGCAGTTTAATTGCGCTGTCGCAAAGTGATTCATTGTCAAGCGTAAAGCGGTCATCTATAACCGATACCGCGATTTTAATAAGCTGAAAATCACCGATTTTTTCAACCGAAGCCGAAAGTTCTGCTCCGTAAAGCTTTGAAAGCTTGAAATTCAGTTTGGAAAAATCGGGATATTCTTTACTGCACGTTGTTAAAACAAACGGCAACAATGCGTAATCTGCCGCTGTTTCGGGCTTTAACGGCATATAAAAATTGAATGATACAAGTGTCGTGTTAAAACGGTCATTTTTAATAAAAACGCCTTCGGCACCGTTTGAAAGTTGCGTAACCTTTACTGACATTTGTTTCCTCCTGAAAATAATTTTAGTCTATGTTAAATTCTTTAAGCATTTCGCTTAAAGTGCATACAGGCAATCCTACCACGCTGAAATAATCACCGTCGATACGGCTGACAAACTTTGAGGCTCTGCCTTGAATACCGTAACCGCCGGCTTTATCAAAAGGCTCGCCCGTGGCTATATAGTCGCGTATCTCACCGGCTGAAAGTTTGCGAAAAGTAACGGATGTGTTAACGGTTTTTGTCAAAACCTTATCGCCGTTCATTACCGTTACGGCGGTTATTACGCTGTGTGTGTTGCCCGACAGATTGCAAAGCATATCTTCGGCATCGGCCGCGTCTTTGGGTTTGCCCATAACGCGTTCATTAAATACTACCACGGTATCTGCCGAAATTATAACCGAATTTTTTTCTGCGATTTTTGAAACGGCGCTTGCTTTTTCAAAACTTAAGCGCGCTATTTCATCATTTACAGGCAGACTGGGATTGATTGTTTCGTCAATGTCCGCCGTTATGACCTTAAAATCTAAATCAAGCAAGCCGAGCAGTTCTTTTCTGCGCGGAGATTTAGACGCTAAAACAATACTCATAGTCACGTTTCTTTCTTTAATATATATATTCTTTAATATTTTATCACAAAAAAATGCATTTTGCAACGGTTATATAGTAATATTTCTGCTTGTATTTATCAACATATTGTGCTATAATTTATTGTAACTATATATGTATTGGTGGTTTTTGTTATGAAGTGTCCTTTTTGCGGTTATGAAGAAAGCAAGGTAATCGATTCTCGCCCTACCGATGAGGGTGAGCGCATCCGTCGCAGACGCGAATGCCTTAATTGCGCAAAGCGGTTTACTACCTATGAAATGATTGAAAGTTTGCCGATAATCGTCATCAAAAAAGACGGCTCACGTGAGACTTTTGACCGTCAGAAACTTCTTACGGGTATGTTGCGCGCTTGTGAAAAAAGACCTGTGTCAATCGAAACACTTGACCGCGTCATTTCGGAAATTGAAACCGTTATTCAAAACTCGCTTGACCGTGAAGTAAGCAGTGACAAAATCGGCGAACTCGTTATGGAAAAATTAAAAGACATCGACGAAGTTGCCTATGTTCGCTTTGCGTCGGTTTACAGGCAGTTTAAAGATATAAATACATTTATGGACGAACTTAACAAATTGCTCACCAAATAGGAGATATTATTTAATGGACAGTAACAAACTAATGGCAGACCTTTTACTGCCGAACATAGACAAAACGCCCGACTATTACGAGGCTTTATACCCCGAACGCAACCTGCCCGAAGGCGCGCGTGTAACGCGAATTGCGCCGAGTCCCACAGGATATTTGCATTTGGGCACACTGTTTACTGCGCTTGTAAACCGAATAACAGCCACATCAAGCGGCGGTATTTTCTTTACAAGAATAGAGGATACCGATAAAAAGCGCGAGGTATCGGGCGGTATTGAGGATATTATCGACGGACTCAACCGTTTCGGAATCACAATTGATGAGGGCTTTGTAAGCGGAAACGAGCAAAAGGGTATATACGGACCTTATCAGCAGAGCCAGCGCGCCGAAATTTATCAAACTTATGTTAAAGATTTAATAGTGCGAGGACTTGCGTATCCGTGTTTTTGCACAGCCGAAGACCTTGAGGCAGTGCGCAAAGTGCAGGAAGAAAATAAAATCCGCACGGGATACCACGGCGAGTATGCAAAGCACCGCGACATAACCTACGAGCAGGCAAAAGCGCTTATTGATGAGGGCAGACCGTTTGTTATCCGTCTGCGCTCACCCGGTAATGAGCAAAATCGCATAACCTTTGAGGACGCAATCAAGGGCAAGATTGAAATGCCCGAAAATGATGAAGATTTTGTTTTGTTAAAATCAGACGGTATTCCTACCTATCACTTTGCGCATGCTGTTGATGACCACCTTATGCACACAACCCATGTTATACGCGGTGACGAGTGGATATCTTCTGTGCCGAAACATATACAACTTTTTAAAATTTTAGGTTTTAAAGTGCCTAAATATGCCCATGTTTCGCCTATAATGAAACTTGACAACGGCGCAAAACGCAAAATTTCAAAGCGAAAAGACCCCGAGGCTGCCGTTCATTTCTTTGCGGAGCAGGGTTACGAGCCGATTTGCGTTATAGAATATCTTATGACTATTGCCGCATCCGATTTTGAAGATTGGCGCAGAGCCAACCCGACTGCCGATTACCGACAGTTTAAGTTTAACCTTAAAAAAATGTCGGTTTCGGGCGCGTTGTTTGATGAAAACAAGTTAAACGATGTAAGCAAAATAAAAATTGCCGCAATGAAAAGCGATGAGGTATATAAGCATCTTGCCGATTGGGCGCGCGAGTTTGACGGCGAGTTTTATGAGCAGCTTACCGCAAACCCCGATTTTAGTAAGTCAATGCTTGCAATAGACCGCGATGACGCTAAAAAACCGCGCAAAGATATAGCAAAGTGGAGCGACGCAAAAGAATATTTTGCATATTTCTTTAACGATTATTACACGCCTAATCACAATTTGCCCGAAAATATTTCTGCGCTCGACGCAAAGGCTTTTCTTGCAGAGTATAAAAATGTCTATGACCCTGCCGATGACCGACAAGGTTGGTTTGACAAGATAAAGCAAATAGCGCCTAAACTTAACTTTGCAGCCGAAACCAAAGAATATAAGGCAAACCCCGAAGCATTCCGCGGAAGCGCCGGCGACTTGAGCACGGTTTTGCGTATTGCCGTTACCGGCAGACAAAACACGCCCGACCTATGCAGTATAATGGCGGTTTTGGGCAAAGATGAATGCTTTAAACGCATTGATGATATGATTAGTTCTCTTTGAGGAGTTTTGAAAAATGGAAGAAAACAATGTTTTAACTGAAGAAGTAAAAGATAATAAGCCGTCTAATTTTATCTATGACTTTATTGATGAAGATTTAAGCGAGGGTGTTTACAGCAGGGTGCAAACCCGTTTTCCGCCCGAACCTAACGGCTATTTGCACATAGGTCATGCAAAGGCTATATGTATAGATTTCGGCACAGCCGAAAAATACGGCGGAAAGTGCAATCTTCGCCTTGACGATACCAACCCTACAAAAGAAGATGTAGAGTATGTTGATGCTATCAAAGAAGATATAAAATGGCTCGGCTTTAATTGGGATAATGTTTACTACGCTTCGGACTATTTTGATTTTATATATGAGTGCGCCCTTAAACTTATTGATAAGGGCTTGGCTTATATTGACGAATCAACCGCAGATGAAATTCGTGAAATGCGCGGCACACTTACAGAACCCGGAAAGAACAGTCCCTACCGTGACAGACCTATTGCCGAATCGCGTGAGCTTTTTGCAAAAATGACCGCGGGCGAGATTGACGAGGGCAAAATGGTGCTTCGCGCCAAGATTGATATGTCGTCACCTAATCTTAATATGCGTGACCCCGTTATATACCGTGTTATAAAGGCTCATCATCACCGCACAGGTGACAAATGGTGTGTTTATCCTATGTATGATTTTGCGCATCCGTTAAGTGACGCGCGCGAGGGCGTTACACACTCGCTTTGTTCGTTAGAGTTTGAAAACCACCGTCCGCTTTATAATTGGGTGCTTGCCGCGGCTGACATTACAACCGAACCGCCCCGCCAGATTGAGTTTGCGCGTATGAATGTAAACTATACGCTTACAAGTAAGCGCAAGTGCTTAAAGCTTGTAAACGACGGACTTGTAAGCGGTTGGGACGACCCCCGTATGGCTACAATATGCGGTATGCGCCGCCGCGGTTATCCGGCGCAGGCAGTGCGCGCTTTTGTTGACAAAATCGGTGTTTCAAAGGCTTACAGCGTTATAGACTACGCTTTGTTGGAATCTTGCGTGCGCGATTACCTTAACGAAAATGCCGACAGGGCAATGGCGGTGCTTCGTCCGCTTAAGGTAGTTATAGACAACTACCCCGAAGGCAAGCAGGAAAAAATCGAGTTTGACATCAACCCAAACAAACCCGAACTCGGTAAGACAAGTGTAACATTTTCACGCGAAATATATATTGAAAATGATGACTTTATGTTAGACCCACCCGGCAAATATTTCAGACTTTGTCCTCAAAAAGAGGTTAGGCTTAAGGGCGCTTATTACATTAAATACGCTTCTCACGAAGAGGATGAAAACGGCAATATAACAGTAGTTCACTGCACCTATGACCCCGAAAGCTACGGCGGTGAAACACCCGACGGCAGAAAGGTTAAGGGCACTTTGCATTGGGTAAGCGCTCAAAATTGCATCAATACCGAAGTTCGACTTTATGACAGACTTTTCAATGTTGAAAATCCGAGTGATGAAGAGGGCGTATCGTCTTTTGCAGATAACTTGAACCCCGATTCGCTTACCGTTTTAAGCGGTTGTGTTATTGATGAGAGTTTTAAAAATGTTGCTGTGGGCGAAACCTTCCAATTTATGCGTCAAGGTTATTTTTGTGTAGATAAAGACAGCACGAGTGGAAAAATCGTCTTTAACCGCACAGCGCAACTGAAAGACTCGTTTGCTAAAAAGAAATGATAACCGTAAACAGTATTTTAGAATATTTGACGCAAAAATATCCGCCCGAGACGGCTTGCGATTTTGACAATGTCGGTCTTTTGGTAGGTAATGCCGATGCGCCGGTTAAAAAAGCCGTTGTTTGTCTTGACTGTGATATATCTGCCGTCAATTATGCCGAAAGTATCGGCGCCGAGCTTATAATTACGCATCATCCCGTTATTTTTGACGGCATTAAGCGCGTGCTTAAGGGTGATGTTGTGTATGAACTTGTAAGCCGTAATATATCGGTAATATCAATGCACACAAATCTTGATACAGCCGTAGGCGGCGTTACCGAGAATTTGTGCTTTAAAATAGGTCTTAATGCCGTAAAACCGTTTACCGCGCATGACGGATTTTTAATTCGCGAAGCCGAGTGTGACGGTGAAAGCGCAGATGTTTTGGCAGAGCGTATAAAATCTGCTTTGGGCGGCGCTGTCAGATATGTTGGATTGGGCCGTAAAATAAACCGCGTGCTTGTTTGTTCTGGTTCGGGCGGTAATTATCTTGCTGATGTTATCAAAAACGGATATGACGCGCTGATTGCTGCCGATATAAAGCATAATGTTTTTATCGACGCTTTAAATCACGGTGTCGCCGTATTTGACGCAGGGCATTATCAAAGCGAAAATGTTGTGGTAAAACCGTTATGCGAACAACTTTCTTCGGCATTTAGCAATACGGAATTTTGCGCATTTAATAACAGCAATATAAAATTTGTATAAAACAAAGCCTCTCTTACAAAAGAGAGGCTTTGTTTTATACTACTTACCTTTAAGTTCCTTGCTTTCAAGCAGTTTTTCAAAATATATCATCCAAGCGTGCTGTGAATTGTCGCTTGACTCGGCAAAGCGCACCTTTGAAACATCAAAAAGCATACATCCGCAATGTCCTTTAAAAGTGGGGAAGCATATTATATGCAGGTGCTTGTCTATTTCGGGGCTGTAATCAAAAAATTCAAGTGTTTCACCGAAAATAGCGGTGGTTTCATAGGCTTTAAGCCATTTGCTGTCCATATTGCTGAAAATTTCCGAAAACAAATTACCTACAAGTTTATCCTGAGGCACTTGTTCAAGCTCTGCCAAAGCGTGATTTGCATATCTGAATATCCAGTCAACAGCGTTATTTTCTTCGTTAAATACCATTTCAATATCCGTAAAGGCTATGGGCAATTCATCAAACCCGTGAAAATACAAATTGTATTCGTGAGTGTTTTTAGGGATTTCGCTGTTTTTGAAGCCCTTTATAAAAAGGCGCTGTCTTTCAAAAACTTTGGTGCGAACCTCTTTCTTTTTGCGGACAACATAGCTGATTTCTTCGCCGTTTATAAGGCATATTTTTTTGCCGATGCTGTGAACAGCCACAGCCGACACCAAACAGCCGCGGTCTACCTTTACAAAACCGTCACCCAGAGCTTTTTCAAGTTCTGCAAGAGTCATCCTTGTTTTGTAAATTTCACCGCCGATTACGTGAACCTCAGCTACATTGCGGTCCATTAAAACATATAAAATTTTGCTTGTGCTTATAGTAATATCTTTCTTTTCGGTGTAAATTGTTATGGACTTTTTATACAAATGAAATACCCCTTTTCTAAAAACAAAGCTAATACTACAATTATTCTACATAAATCAGAATTAAAAGTCAACTTGCAAAGCGACCGACGGCATTTTGTAAGATTTTTTTGTTTAAATTTTATGCTTTTCGGTGTTGACAAAACATATATACGAATAGTAAAATTAAAATAATATATTTTTGGGGGAAGAGGGTGAGAATACGGTCTTTTCGAGCTTGATTTTTTTATATTTGTTTTTACCGCTTAATTTAGTTGTCTATTATTTTGCAAAAACAACCAAAGCGCGAAATATTGTAATGCTTGTGTTCTCACTCGTTTTTTATGCTTGGGGTGAGCCTACCTATGTTCTGTTGCTTGTTTTTATGGCGCTGTGTGATTGGCTTATCTCACTTTACATAGAAAAGCAGACACCGCACGGCAAAATGGCAAAATTTGGCGTTGCGGTTATGCTGTTTGTAAATTTAGGACTTTTGGGTTTGTTTAAATACGGCACTTTTATTCTGCAGAACTTAGGTTATGTAATAGGTAAAAATTTAGGCAGTCTTGACATAATACTGCCTATCGGTATTTCTTTTTACACATTTCAGTTAATTTCTTATGTTGTAGATGTTTACCGTGGCGATGTGCCTGCTCAAAAAAACTTTGCTATTCTGCTTTTGTATGTAAGCCTTTTCCATCAGTGTATAGCAGGTCCTATTGTCAGATATAAAGATATATGTTCGGAACTTGAAAACCGCCGCGCGTCTTCGCAGGATATTGCAGACGGTATATGGCGCTTTTGCTTCGGACTTGCAAAAAAGGCTGTTTTGGCTAATGCTATGGGCAGTATTGCCGATTCGTTGCTTTCGGGCGGAGACACGCTTAAATCCGCCAGTGCGCTGTCGCTTTGGGTAGGTGTTTTAGCCTTTAGTTTGCAGATTTATTTTGACTTTTCGGCGTATTCCGATATGGCTATAGGTATGGGCAGAATGATTGGTATACACTATCGTGAAAATTTTGATTATCCGTATATGTCGCGTTCTGTCACTGAATTTTGGCGTAGGTGGCACATATCGCTCGGCAGTTTTTTCAGAGATTATATCTACATACCGTTAGGCGGAAATCGCAAGGGCAGACTGCGCACCTACTTAAATCTTTTTATAGTTTGGTTTTTGACGGGTCTTTGGCACGGCGCAAGTTGGAACTTTGTTCTGTGGGGACTGTATTTCTTTGTGTTTATACTTATCGAAAAACTGTTCTTGTTGCGTGTTCTTTCAAAAGACCGCATCGTGTCGCACATTTATCTTGTAATCGTTGTCTATTTCGGTTGGATATTGTTTAAATTTGAAGATATGTCTTCGGTGACGGCTGTTCTTAAAGGTATGTTCCGCTTGAACGGCAACGCATTCACCGATTTTGAAACTAATGCAGTTGCTTTTTCAAACATATTTATAATTATCTTCTGCGTGCTTATGTCAACGCCTATAATCAAAAAAATAGGCAGCGCCGTAAGGTATACTTATATGGACAAAAAGGCTGTTTCGGTAATTTATTCTATAGGCAGAATAGCAATTCCGTTACTGCTGTTATTGCTTTCTACCGCCGCTTTAGTGGGCGACAGCTATAATCCGTTCTTATATTTTCAATTTTAACAAAAGTGCTAAAAAACTGTAAAGGGGGCTTAAAACTATGGCAACAAAAAACCTGACGGTTATTGATGAAAGCGAAAACAGCAAAGCCGTTGAAGACGAAAACAAAACGCTTGATGATAATATGAAACTGCTCAAAAATTTGCGTTTTCAGCATATTGTCGATATAAATATGGTTAGAATTTTTATAACTGTTTGGCTTATTGCCACGGTTTTGGCACTGCTTCCTATGTTCCGTGAAAAATATTCCGACATTGAAAAACGCGAACTTCAAAAATTCCCTGAATTTTCTTTTAAGTCGCTTTTGTCGGGTGATTATTTTGACGGTATAAATCTTTGGTTTTCGGATACATTTCCGCTTCGCGACGGTTTTGTTTCGCTCAATACCAAGGTCAAAGATACTTTCGGCATAAATAAAGTTGAACTTCACGGTGAAATCGAGCAGGGGGACCTAATACCCGATGCAAACCAACAACCGCAAACCGAACCTGCTGAAACGGAATCGGAAATTGAAATTCAAATACCGCAGGATGCAGTAAGTGACTCTGCTTCACAATCTGCGCCGCCCGAGCCAGCCGTAGAAAAGCTCGGCGCTATGCTTATAGTCGATAACGCTGCCTATGAATATTATAATTTTAACCGGTCGGTTGCCGACAGTTATACCGCTACGGTAAACCGCGCAGCCGCATTGCTTGACGGCAAAAGCAGGGTTTACGATATGATTATACCAACAAGTATGGCAATAACCCTGCCCGAAAATTACAGCGGAAGCACAAATTCCTCCGACCAAAAGAAAGCAATAGATTATATGTATTCGCGCCTGTCTCCTAATGTGAGCCGCGTTGATACATATACCGCACTTTTAAACCGTAAAAACGAATATATATTTTTTAGAACCGACCATCACTGGACCTCGCTCGGCGCTTATTATGCCTACCGCGAACTTATGAATGTAAAGGGCGTAGCTCCAGCTGAACTTTCGGCTTTTAAAGAGTATAGATTTGACGGATTTTTAGGCTCTTTTTATGCCGAATCGGGTCAAAAACCAAGTCTTGGCAACACGCCCGATTATGTTTTGGCTTATGAGCCGACACAACTGCAATATATACACACATTTGTTGATTCGGGTGTTGAAACCGATTATCATATAGTTTCCGATGCAAACAAGTTAAGCCCCGCAAATAAATATTTGACATTTGTCTGCGGTGACCACCCTTACGGAATAATGACAAATCCCGCTATAACCGACGGTTCATCATGCCTTGTTATAAAAGAATCTTTCGGTAATGCTATGGTGGCATTTTTAACACAGAATTATCAAAATGTGTATGTTGTAGATTATCGCTATATAAACAAGGTTTTCCCCGGAACGATTACACAGTTCGTTGATGAACGCGGTGTGCAGGATGTTATATTTGTTAACAATATATCCGCAACGCGTAATCAGGCGCTTGTAAACGCAATAACCGCTTTTGTAGGTTAATTAACGGTTGAAAAGTCATAACCGTTTTGATATAATACAGATAGTTTTTATGCTTTTATGTAATAAGGAGTTTATTTTATGACAGATAAAAATTTTGCAAAATCTTGCCGAAATGCTATACCCGAAGGTATAGTTTTACTTTAAAGCGACGGCTCACTGCCTTTTGCCGAAAATGAAAATATAGCTTTTTTCGGACGCGGACAGTTTGAATATTTAAAAAGCGGCAGCGGTTCGGGCGGTAGAGTTAACTGCCCTTATGTTACAAATATTTATGATGAGATTAAAAACAGAGTAACTTTAGACAGCGTCGTTTTAGACTTTTACCGTGATTTTGTAAAAGAAAATCCTTTTGATGAGGGTGACGGTTGGCAACCCTGCTTCTGTCAAAAAGAAGCCGATTTAAAAGAAGAACTTGTGCGTGAGTCTGCTAAGAGAAATAAAAAGGCAGTATATGTCATTTGCCGTAACATAGGCGAAGGCTATGATTACGAAAAAAAGCGGGCAACTGGTTTTTGTCTGAGCAAGAGGATGCTACAATTAAATTGCTTGCCGAAAATTTCGAAAATGTTATCGTGCTTATAAACTGCGGTAACCTTATAGATATGAGTTGGGTGCGCAAATACAACATAGGCACGGTGGCTTATATTTGGCAAGGCGGACAAGAGGGCGGCGCCGGCACGGTAGACGCTCTTATGGGCGATGTTGCCCCAAGCGGAAGACTTACCGACACAATCGCAGTTTCTGTAGATGATTATCCAAGTGACGATTGCTTCGGCGATGAAATTAAAAATATACATAAAGAGGATATTTTTGTAGGTTACAGATATTTTGAAACCTTTGCAAAAGACAGAGTTTTATATCCTTTCGGTTACGGTCTCGGTTATACAACATTTTTGCAAGAAGTCACCGATGTAAAAAAAGACGGTGACAACATTACGCTTTCGGTTACGGTTAAAAATACCGGTGACTACAGCGGTAAAGATGTTGTTCAGGTGTATTCTTCGGCACCGCAGGGCGCTTTGGGCAAACCTGCTCGCGAACTTATAGCTTTTAAAAAGACAAAACTTTTGCAAAAGGGCGAAAGCGAGCAAATCGTATTAAAAATCAATGTTTGCGCTCTGGCAAGCTATGATGATTGCCAAAAAACCGACTATCCGTTTGCGTGGGTATTAGAAGGCGGAGAATATAACATATTTGTCGGACAAAATGTTCGCGATGCTAAAAATGTTTTTGCATTTACTATGCCCGAAACACGCTGTGTAAAGCAGTGCGTTCAGGCACTTGCACCTACAGAAGAGTTTTGCCGTATGGTAAACCGCGGCGGAAAGCCCGATTTTGAAAAGGCAACCTTAAAGCAATATGATTTAGCAGATAGAATAAAGCAAAACCTGCCTGAAGCGCTTGAAATTACCGGTGATAAGGGCATAACTTTGCAGGATGTAGCCGCAGGCAAAAATTCGCTTGACCAATTTACAGCGCAGTTTGATGCCGAAAGTCTGTGCCAAATTGTAAGAGGCGAGGGTATGTCAAGCCCCAAGGCAACATATCCGGGCACGGCAAGTTGTTTTGCAGGCGTAACAAAGGTTTGGAACGATAAGGGTGTGCCGGTAATTACAACCTGTGACGGACCCAGCGGCATAAGAATGGAAAGCGGTATGCAGGCAACTTGTATACCTGTCGGTGAATTGTTGGCTTGCGCATGGGCACCCGAACTGTTTGAGAATATCTTTGTCGGCCTTGCTAATGAAATGAAGGGTTACGATGTTGATGTTTTGTTAGGACCCGGTATGAATATTCATCGCAGTCCCTTGTGCGGCAGAAATTTTGAATATTTTTCCGAAGACCCCTATCTTGCGGGTATGTATGCGCAAAAAATAGCCGAGTATTTCACCAAAAACGGCGCTTTTTGCACGCTTAAGCATTTTGCCGTAAACTCACAAGAAACCAACCGTAATGCCGAAAACGAGGTGTTAAGCGAACGCGCTCTGCGTGAGATTTATTTAAAACCGTTTGAAATTGCCGTAAAGGGCGGATATGTGCGCTCTATAATGACATCGTATAACCGCATAAACGGCACGCATACATCGGGTAGTTATGACCTTACTAACACTATTCTGCGCAGGGATTGGAGATATGACGGTTTTGTTATGACCGACTGGGGCACCACTATGGATGACCCCAACACCAAAACCGACACCAATCGCAATCTTGCGACTATGGTAAAGGCTCAAAACGATGTTTATAAAATTGTCGGTGATTCTTTGCTTTACCAAGATGACCTGCAACCAAGCATTGAAAACGGCTATTTGACTTTGGGCGAACTGCAACTGTGCGCAAAAAATCTTCTTAAATTTGCAATGCAGACTTATGCCTTTAAATCGGGCAGAAAACAAGGTTTAGACACTTTGTCATCGGCAAGCGAGATTTTGTATCATAGAGCACTTGCTGACCTGCCGATTATATTACGGACCGAACTCGACGAAAGATATCAGCACGAACCCAAACGCGTTGTTCAGCTCGATTTGCAAGAGGACGGCTTATACTGCGCCGAAATCGCCTATAATTTAGAGGGCAAAGAACTTGAACAAAAAAATATTTGGGTGTTTATTGACCGTGATGAGCCCATTCGCCTTACGGGCATAGTTACCGGCAAGCAAGAAAAACAGCGTTTTAAAATTTTTGTAAAGAAAGATTCTAAAATGTATTTTGAAAAGAGCATAGACGAAATTTCAATTTACAAGCTTTAAAGTGCTTGACAATTACACAAAAAAACAATATAATATTTAAGCCGCCTTTTTTAAGGCGGCTGTATTCGGAGAGTTATCGAAGTGGTCATAACGGGGCTGACTCGAAAGCGTCTACGTCTAACGGAACTCATATAGCCCGAAACCCTTGATTTTATGCGGTTTCTGTAATTTTATTTTTAACTAACTTTTGCTTGTTTTGCCCTGATATTTGCCTTAAATATCATTTTGCCAAATTTGTCAGGGCTGACATATAAAACAATTTCATATCTGGAGAAGTATCGAAGTGGTCATAACGGGGCGCACTCGAAACTGACGCATATATAAAACTGGCTTCCCTAACAATACCGCATAAACACTGAGTTTTTTGCGTCTTACCGTGCATTTTCAAAAATCCCCGTCTTGCAGTTTTCCTGCATAGTGTTTCAGCGTGTTTTTATCGGCAATTTTTTGCCCCCAAAAATTTAATATGGAGATGTATCGAAGTGGTCGTAACGAGAACGATTCGAAATCGTTTTGTCCTTAACCGGGCACGTGGGTTCGAATCCCACCATCTCCGCCAAGGCTCCTTGGAGGCTTTC
>JAXJVR010000073.1:0-27489 GCA_036308405.1 Acutalibacteraceae bacterium | reverse complement strand
GAGTTATACAGTATCATAGACGAAGAAGAAATTGAAGAAGAATTAGAAGAACAAGGAGAAGAAAGATAATGAAAAAAATTATATATAAAAAAGATATTAAAGAAAAAGTTATGCCTTTTTTAGATAGGGTTGATGCCGTTTATCTTGATGAAAACGATTATTTAGTAATGGCAACCCGAAAAGACGGCGAAATAGAAATCGTTATTCAACCTTTTTCTGATGACATAGTTTTTATGTAATCAATTCAGTAAGTATAAAAACAAGACCTACCAATTCGGTAGGTCTAACGATTAACGATACCGATGACAAAACAAATTAAAAAGAAAAGTCCTGCCTTTGCAGGCAGGACTTTATCGGTTTTTTGAGAAAAATTCATAAACTGTGGTAAAACTGTGGTAAATTGAATTTTTTTCGGTTGTTAAACCCTTAAAAACCCTTTATTTATCGGGGGTTTCTTAATCAAGAGGCTTCATTGTGGGGAAGCATATAACCTCACGGATACTGTCGGAATTTGTAAGCATCATAACAACGCGGTCAATACCCATACCCATACCGCCGGTTGGAGGCATACCGTATTCCATAGCGGTAAGAAAATCTTCATCAAGCATTTCTGCCTCATCGTCACCGCGTTCGCGAAGTTCTAACTGCTTTTCAAAGCGTTCACGCTGAACGATGGGGTCATTAAGCTCTGAATAAGCGTTTGCAAGTTCGCTGTGACAGATAAACAACTCAAATCTTTCGGTAAGTCGCGGGTCTGCGGGAGAAGCTTTTGTAAGGGGAGAAACCTCTACCGGATACATTGTGATAAATGTAGGTTGAACAAGCTTATCTTCAACCTTTTGGTCAAAGCATGCATAAAGCGCGTTGCCCCACGTTTTATCAGCCGTTTCGGCAAGTTCAACGCCGATGCTTTCGGCAGCCTTTACAGCCTCGGCGTCATCTGTAATAGAACCAAAATCAACTCCGGCATATTCTTTAACAGCATCTACCATAGTCAGTCTGCGCCAACCTGGAGTAAGGTCAATTTTTTCGCCGAGCCAATCAACCTCGTAACTGCCTAAAATTTCTTTTGCCGCACCCGAAATTATACCTTCGGCAATATCCATCATATCGTGAAAATCTGCATAAGATTGATATAACTCAACCGTTGTGAATTCGGGGTTGTGTTTTGGGTCCATACCTTCGTTACGGAAAATACGTCCGATTTCATAAACGCGTTCCATACCGCCGACAATAAGACGCTTTAAGGGCAGTTCGGTAGCAATACGCATATACATAGGTATATTGAGCGTATTGTGGTGTGTAATAAACGGTCTTGCCGCCGCGCCGCCTACTATTGTGTTAAGAACCGGTGTTTCAACCTCAACATAATCCATATCGTCAAGATATTTACGCATATATTTGATGAACTGCGAGCGAATTATAAAATTACGCTTAACATTCGGATTCATAATAAGGTCAACATAACGCTGACGAAAACGCAGGTCATTGTTTGTAAGACCGTGGAATTTTTCAGGCAGGGGAAGAAGTGATTTTGCCAAAATTTCAATATGATTTGCATGAACCGAAATTTCTTCGGTCTGTGTTTTAAAAACATATCCTTTAACGCCTACAATGTCGCCGATGTCCCACTTTTTAAAAGCGGCGTAATCTTCTTCGCCTACATCGTCGCGGCGAACATAAAGCTGAATATCACCCTCGCCGTCGCGCAGTGTTACAAAGCTTGCTTTACCCATAATTCTGCGAGCCATAATTCTGCCAGCGATGCTTACGGTTTTGCCTTCAAAGTTTTCAAAATCGTTTTTTATCTGCAAAGAGTGCGCATCGACATCATACTTTGTTTTTACAAACGGGTCATTGCCCGATTCGCGCATAGCAGAAAGTTTATCACGGCGAACCTGCAATATTTCGTTCAAATCTTGAGTTTGGGCATTCTTGTTATTTTCGCTCATATTAAAACACCTTTCGTTTTATTAAAAATAGGGGTAGCAAAAGCCGCCACCCCAAAATATTATTTTGAAATTCCGAGTATTTTCAGTTTGATTTCACCGGCAGGTGCTTCAACCACAACGGTGTCATTAACTTTATGACCCAAAAGTGCTTTGCCTACGGGTGACTCGTCTGAAATTTTGTTGCTTGCGGGGTCTGCTTCGGTAGAACCTACAATATGATATTCGTCTTCTTCGTCAAATTCTTCATCATAAACTTTAACTTTAACGCCGACCATAACGGTTTTTGCCGCGCCTTTTATATCTTTTATGATTTCAACATTTTTGAGCATAGCCTCGATTTCAACAATTCGAGCCTCAATCTTTGCCTGCTCGTTTTTAGCGTCGTCATACTCACTGTTTTCGGAAAGGTCACCGTAACCGCGAGCCACCTTGATTTTTTCGGCAATGTCTTTACGACCTTCGGTTTTAAGATATTCAAGTTCGTCCTGAAGTTTTTTAAGACCGTCATCAGTTACTTTAATTGCTTTTGCCAATTTAATAACCACCTTTTGATTATTCAATAATATATTATATTTGCCGCAGAGTCAAACGCAATTATACAATTTAATTTTACAAATGTCAAGTTTAATATTTAAGGTTATTAAATTATCTTGACAAACGGTGCAAAATAATTATATACTATAATAACATTGTTCACCACAATTTTTGAGGTGTGTTTATGAATTCGCTTGTTAAACTTCGTAAAAGCATAATGCTTTTTGTTAAAATAATGATAGTTACCGCCGTTACGGTGGGCTTTATTCAGGTTTGGATTACGGGTTATTCGCAGTCGCTTTTCAGCAATAAGGGTAACTATGTTGTAATCTTTTCTTATGTTTTGCTGTTCAGCACTTTTTCATCGCTTTACGGCGCTTTTAGAATAGGTGTTTACCGCATACACGAAATTATTTACAGTTTCTCGCTTGCGGTTGTTTTTACCAATGTAGTAATGTATCTTGAATTAAGCCTTATAGCGCGTGAGCTTGTTCCTATATTACCTATAACAATAGGCATTGTTTATCAAATTTTGGTAATTTCGTTATGCTCTTTTTGCGCTAATACAATATATTTCAAGTTATATCCTCCGCGCCGTGTTATTGCGCTTTTCGGTGATGATTCGTCGGGATTTGAGCTTATACAAAAAATGGGCAAAATTGCGGACCGTTTTCAAATTGAGCGCGGTTTAAATGTTAATACAACCGATATGGCGCAAATTAAGCGTCAGATTGACAAGTATGAAGCCGTGGTAATTTGCGGTATTGATAAAAATCTTCAAAAAGAGATAATATCTTATTGCTATACTCACGAAAAGCGTTCATATTTATTGCCGGATATCACCGATATTATTATCAGTAACAGCTACAATATTCAAATAAGCGACACCCCCGTGCTTATGAGTCGCAACAGGGGACTTACGCTTGAACAGCGGATAATTAAGCGCACAATGGATATTGTAATTTCGGCTTTGGCTATAGTTATTACAAGTCCTATTATGCTTATTTGCGCCATTGCCATAAAATTAGATGACGGCGGTCCGATTTTGTTTAAGCAAAACCGAATTACCATAAACGGCAAAATTTTTAATGTTTTAAAATTTCGCTCAATGATAGTAGACGCCGACAAAGACGGCGCAAAAAAAGCGGTTAATGATGATGACCGAATAACAAGGGTAGGCAAGATTATACGCGCTTGCAGAATGGACGAACTGCCTCAGCTTTTTAACATTTTGCGCGGTGATATGTCACTTGTAGGCCCAAGACCCGAAAGAATAGAAAATGTTTACGAGTATTCAAACAAATATCCCGAATTTGAATTAAGACACAGGGTAAAGGCAGGTCTTACGGGTTTTGCACAGCTTTACGGCAAATACAACACAACACCCGAAGACAAGCTTCATATGGATTTAATTTATATTGAAACATATTCAATTTTGCTTGATATAAAACTTTTGATTCTTACCTTTAAAGTGCTGTTTATGCGTGAAAGCACCGAAGGTTTCAAAGAAAATGCAAATGAAAATGTTCGCGCTTCCAAATCATTAAAAAAAGAAAGTGAGAATGAAAAATGAGTTTTGATGCGACACTTGTAGTAATGGCGGCAGGTATGGGCAGTCGCTTCGGCGGTCTTAAACAGATTGAACCGATAGGACCTCACGGTCAAGCTATAGTTGACTTTTCGGTTTATGATGCAAAGCAGGCAGGCTTTAATAAAGTAGTGTTTATAATTAAACACGAAATCGAAGATGAATTTAAAAAAATAGTAGGCAGCCGAATTGAAAAAATGATTGATGTCGATTATGCTTTTCAAGAAATAGATATGTTGCCCGAAGGCTTTACTGCTCCCGCAGACCGCACTAAACCGTGGGGAACAGCACATGCGATATATTGTTGCCGTGATGTAGTAAAAACACCTTTTGCGGTTATAAATGCCGATGATTACTACGGCAAAAGTGCATATAAAAAGATGTATAATCACCTTAAAGAGCAAAAAGGCGATTTTTGTATGGTCGGTTTTAGGCTTGAAAATACGCTTACCGAAAACGGAACAGTTTCACGCGGTATATGCGAAGTAGAAAACGGTGTTTTAAAATCGGTTACCGAGCGCACAAAAATAATCGATTGCAAATACACCGAAGACGATTTAAACTGGACCGAATTGCCCAAAGATTCAATTGTGTCAATGAATATGTGGGGTTTTACACCCGATGTATTCGGCTATATCGAAAAAGATTTGAACAAATTTTTTGCAGAAAAAATTAACGAACCTAAAGTTGAGTATTATCTGCCTACAGTAGTTTCAAATGTAATCGCAAACGGTCAAAAAGATGTTTCGGTTTTGGTTGCCGAAGACAAGTGGTATGGCGTCACATACAAAGAAGATAAGGCCGGCGTTGTAACCGCGCTTAATGAAAAAATCAACAACGGTGAATACGAGGGCTTTTGATTATGAAAAAGAAAACTAAAAAAATTGTTATAATAATCGTATCAGTTATATTAGCGGTTGCTTTGATTGCAATGGGTATTGCATTTCTTGTAAAGTATATCAAGAACAATGTAGGGGATACCGCAATAAAATTTGAAAGTCAAACGGCGCTTGCCGGTGATACCGTTAAAGTTCCAATTACAATCAGTAAAAATCACGGACTTTTCGCAGGTCAAATAAAAATTGCCTATAACCCGAACACCTTAAGTTTTGTATCTTGTGCAAACGGTGATGTTTTTGATGAGTGCGAAGCAAATGCCAACGACGGTGTTTTGACAATACTTGTAACCCAAACATTCCTTGAAAACACCAAACTTAACGGCACTGTGGCAACTGTTAATTTTGAAATCAAAGAGGGTGCCGAAAAAGGCGTTTCTGATTTGATATTTGATGATACTACCGATTTTTGCGATAAAGACAGCGAGTTTATAGATGTAAAATCTGAAAACGGAAAAATTACAGTTAAATAATTTTCTAAAAAGCGATTTTAAAATTTTGTATTTTAAAATCGCTTTTATCATTTTTGTTTAGCGCTTTGCATATATTTTGTTGTAGAAAATAAAGAAAGGCTGAATAAAAATGAAAGATTTTTACCCCGAGGGCACGCTTTTAAACACCGAGGATAATAAAAAATATATGCAAAGTATGCTATCTTTGCTGTCGGCAATATCCGCAGAAACAATTATTGAAGCCGTGGTTACAATGTGTGATTTTGACCATAACCTTATAGTTGATTTAGGCATTATGCGCGGAAAAATTCCGCGTGAAGAGGGTGCGTTGGGTATAGCAGAGGGTGTTACCCGTGATATTGCGCTTATTTCGAGGGTGGGCAAACCCGTTTGCTTTGTTGTAACCGAAATCCGTGAGGACGAATACGGTCAAAAATACGCCCTGCTTTCGCGCCGAGCCGCGCAGGAAAAATGCCGCGATTACATATTAAACAATAAACGCATAGGTGATATTATAGATGCAAAAATTACGCATCTTGAATCTTTCGGCGCTTTTTGTGACATTGGTTGCGGTAATATTGCGTTACTCCCCATAGACTCAATTTCGGTGTCGCGTATTTCACACCCCAAAGACCGTTTTTGTGTGGGTGATAACATAAAAGCGATTATAAAAAATATTGACAGTGATAAAAAAATTACACTTTCTCATAAAGAACTGCTCGGCACATGGGAGCAAAATTCGGCTTTTTTCTGTCAAGGGCAAACCGTTTCGGGTATAGTTCGCAGTGTTGAAGACTACGGCATTTTTGTGGAGCTTACGCCTAATCTTGCAGGTCTTGCCGAACCTAAAGAGGGTGTTTTTGCAGGTCAAATAGCAAGTGTTTATATAAAAAGTATTATCCCCGAAAAAATGAAGATAAAACTTATCGTAATAGACAGTTTTAATGCAAATTACGAAAACCGAAACCGATATTTTTATACCGAAGACCACATAACAGATTTTGTTTATTCACCCAAAGAATGTTCAAAGCAAATTGCTACACATTTTGATTAAATAACCGTTGATTTTAAAAAGCTAATGAGTTATAATAACTCTCGGTGATGAAAAATGTCAGAAAATTGTAATGGTAATTGCGCTTCTTGCAGCAGCAATTGCGAATCAAAAAAAGAAAGTTTTTTAGAGCCCACGGGCGAATTTAACAACATCAAACATGTGGTCGCTGTAGTAAGCGGCAAGGGCGGCGTAGGCAAGTCTATGGTTACATCGTTGCTCGCAACCCTTATGAGCAAAAAGGGTTACAAGGTCGGTATACTTGACGCCGATATTACCGGTCCGTCAATTCCTAAATCGTTTGGCATTATGGGTAACGCAATGCAAAACGAACTCGGAATTTTGCCTGCCGAAACAAACGGCGGCATCAAAATTATGTCGGTCAATATGTTGCTTAAAGAGCATGATGCGCCTGTAGTATGGCGCGGTCCCGTAATTGCGGGCGCTGTAAAGCAGTTTTGGCAGGATGTAGTTTGGGGCGACCTTGACTACTTGTTTATAGATTGTCCTCCCGGAACGGGTGATGTTCCGCTTACCGTTTTTCAAACAATTCCGCTTGACGGCGTTGTTATGGTAACTTCACCTCAAGATTTGGTTTCGCTTATTGTAAAAAAAGCTTACAATATGGCAAAAATGATGAATATTGAGGTTTTGGGCCTTGTTGAAAATATGAGTTATGTAAAATGCCCCGACTGCGGTAAAGAGTTTAGTGTTTTCGGCGGCGGCAGTGATGATATTGCAAAAGAGTTGGGTGTTGAAATGCTCGGTAAACTGCCGATAGATATTTCGCTTACACAAATGGTTGACAGCGGTTGTATAGAACATTTTAACGAAAATTATCTTGATAAAGCCGTAGCGAAACTTGAATTGCTTAAATAATATTTTAAAATACGGGTCGATGTTTTAAATCTGCATCGACCTTATATTTTGTAAGTTGCAAGGGGAATAAAAATATGCGAATGCGAAAAAAGAAAAATTTAACCGAAAGATTAGACGCAGTAAAAGATTATATCTATATAAGCGAAAGCGAAGACCGCAATTTTAAAACCGCTGTAAATAATAAGGATTATATTGATTTTAACGCTTGGTTCGGCAAAGACGCGCCGCTTTTTCTTGAAGTGGGTTGCGGTAAGGGCAGATTTGCGTGTGAGTATGCCGCCGCTCACCCCGAAATAAATTTAATTGCAGTCGAAAAAGAGGCAAATGTTATAGTCGCGGCATGCGAACTTGCCAAAAATATGGGGCTTAACAATGTTAAATTTATTAAATGTTCTGCCGAATACCTTGAAAGGCATATAAAGCCAAACAGCATTGAGCGAATTTTTCTTAATTTTTCGTGTCCTTTTCCGAAAAACACTTACGCTTCACACAGACTTACACACAAAAATTTTCTTGAGATATATAAGCGTATTATAAAATCGGGTGCCGAAATTCATCAAAAGACCGATAATATGCACTTTTTTGAATTTTCTATAGAACAGTTTACAAATAACGGCTTTGCGCTGAAAAATGTTTCGCTTGACCTGCATAACAGCAATTTTGAAGGCAATATAATGACCGAATATGAGCAAAAGTTTGTGACTCAAGGTTTGCCTATATATAGACTTGAAGCATATTTAAAAGAAGAATAAAAACAAGTAAACAAACCGCCGAAACTCACGGAAATTTGTGAGCCTCGGCGGTTGTTTATAAGCTTTTTACAGTCGATTGTTAATCTTTGATTTTGTTAATAAGTTCGTTTTTATCTTTGTTATCAAATTTAGCAGAAATACCAAAATCTGCATAAGTGTAAATTTTGCCGTTATCGTTAATTTCAAATATGCCTTGTTCAATTCCCGTGCAGTCATAAACGGTTTCGCCGTTAAAGTCCTTTGAATTAAGAAACAAAATATACTCCTTATTCGGTTTCAATTTGGTTTCAAAATTATCTGAATTCGGTTTTCCCATTTGCAAAACATAAATATCTTTTATGCTTTTATCGCCCTTTAATACTTCTTTAACTTTGAACGATACTTTTGATGAATAGAGTATATCCTCTCCAAACTTTTCGGAAACCTCAATTAAATTTTCCGCTGTTCCCAAAACAATTAACTGACTGTTTTGCTCTAAATCATCTGTGCTGTCAAAATTTTCTATATCAGCGGAAAAGCCTTCTGTATCTTTTGAGCCTACAAACTTTGATTTTGTATTTGAACAGCCGGTTAAGGCTAAAATTAACACTAAACATATCAAAATTTTTTTCATATAGACACCCCTTAACCTAACGGAAAAGTAAAAACATCAATGACACCCTATAGTTACAGTATTATTATATCATTTCTTGTAACAAAAAACAAGCGATATGCAAATGTGTTTTGCATATCGCTTGTTTTTGCCCCTAATCGTTGATTTTCGAGGGCAGGATATTTTGGGTTATTCAAGACCGAGTGCTTCAAACGGAGAAACGGTTTCTCCGTCGGTTGTAACTTCAATATGAATATGCGGATTATCGGCACATTCCGACGGTATTTCACCCGAAGTCCCTAGCACATCACCCGAAGCCACGGTATCGTTTTCTTTAAAATTTATACTGCCCATACCGCAGTATTTAACCGTAACACCGCCTGCGTGTTCAACCGTTATAACCTTGCCGTAATTTGAATCATCATTAACAGATTTTACCGTGCCTGCCGCTACCGATTTTATATCACTGCCTTTTTCGCATAAAATATCAACGCCCGTGTGAATTCGCATATCACCGTAGGTTGCCGAATATTGCAGCGCCGTGTCGCTGTAGCCTTTTGAAATATTGCCGTTTGCAGGCAATATATAGGTGATTTTTTCTTGCCTGATTTCGGGTTCGGATTCTTCGGCTTCATAAGGCACATCACTTACGCTTTGGTTAACATCGGTGGCAGGTTCGCTTACAGAAACATCCGGCGTGTCTGCTGTGCTATTATTATATGTTTTGTCATCATTGTTATATTCTTGTTGTGATGAGTTAAAATTTTCGGGCGGCGTTTCGGTTACGGCGTTTTTGCGTGACAGAGCAAACCACGCTATCGCGCCGACTGCAATAAGCGCGCAGGCGACTATTGCTATAACACCGGTAGAGCCGATAGCTTTTGGAAATTTTGATGTTTTATAATATTTCATTTTTTGAATTAACTCCTTTCAATGTTGTAAAATTAGTATTGTCATAAATTTTTAAACATATTCTTAAAAAATATTAAAAATGTGTTCACAAAAAGGTTAAAATTTCATTGTATTATAGGCTCGTACCCAAAAGGGAGCCGCACCCTTAAAGGTATATCGCAACTAAATGTTGTGATTCTCTCCTCAAACCCCTTAAAAGCGAAAAAGAGTCGTGTAAAAACGGCTCTTTTTCGCTTTTGCATATAATCTTGAAATAATACTAAAGTATGATAAAATGATTTCACGGCGATATATTATATTTAAAATAAACTTAAATTGTTGATGGGTTTGTATGAAAAAATTTATTATTTTTATGTTTGTGATGCTTTTAATTGTATATTCACCGTTGAACACAATTGCGTATGCTGTTGGTGATGAAGTAATTGATTTGCAGGAATTAGGATTAGAGGTTTCTGTTCCTTCGGGTTACTCGGTAATAACAAGAGATACGCCTGCAAATGACCCTGTTTTTAGCAATTATGGTATTACAAAATCTGAAATTATGTCTCAATTTAATGAAAGCAATATATATTTAAATGCAATTTCTGATATATATAATGAAGAAATTGTTGTTACTATGATGAATAACAGTTTGAACAATTTTAGTTTGTTGAGTGATACTGTTCTAAACACATTTGCTTCTACTCTTGTGAGTGAGTATAAAGAATATGGAATAAATGTTTCAAAATATGAAATTTATCAACACTCGCAAGCAAAGTTTATTAAAATATATTTTGACGATAACGCCAATACTGTTGACGGTTTGCAATATTATACGATATATGAAGGCAAAGCAATGAATTTTACTATGCGTTCTTATGAAGGCTATCTTTCTTCCAGACAAGAAGAAACAATAAAAACGATGGTTGACAGTATTGAATATGATGTTGAGCCGCCCGAGCAAGAAGTTGGTGAAGATACTGATTCTTTTGTATATACTGACGAAAACAGCGGAGTAGTTTTCACGGTTCCTGATAATTGGGAGCAAGGTGACTTCACAGAAGACCGTGAGTTTATAAATGCAAAATTTGTATCTACAAAAGACCAAGGTTGCACGATTTTATACGGAAGCACAGATATTTGGGAACAGATGTCGGTTGCAGAGAGAGCCGGTTATACAAGGAAAGATATCGATAATACCTTTTTGACAAAATCAGATATTGCTGATATGTATGATGTGGATGAACAAGATGTCACTACAGTTAATTACGATGGTTTAGAGTATTATAAATATGAAAAAGTTTTTGTTTCGGACGTATACTCAGATATTTCGGTTTGGATGACTCAACTTATTTTTGTGGATAACGGTTGGATTTATGTGTTTCAGTTTAGCGGGACAGAAACACATAAACTGTATTCTGATTTTGAAAATTTGGTTGCAAGTGCAGAGTATCCGAATGCTTTAGCAATTGCAGAAATAGACTCTTTTGATGATACAGGCAGTTATAATGATGATGTTTCAAATGTTGTAACAATTATTGTTTTTTTATCGGTTGTAGTTATAATTGTTCTTGTAATTGTTTTGGTTTATAATAAAAAAGAAAATAAGACGGCAAAATCCGATACTGACGAAATGTCAAAAGAAGTTAAATCTACAATTTTTTGCAAGAATTGCGGTGCGGCATTGCCGTCTGACAGCGAATTTTGTCATATTTGCGGAACAAAAATAGAAGAGGAGAAAAATTTATAATGAAAGCGTTGATTTGGATAGGATGTATTGTAATTGCAACAATACTTAACACAATGTTGGGGTATGCAACAGGCTTTAAAGCAGGGTATTTGATTTTATATCTTGTGATTTGCTTTGTGGCAAAAAAACTATGTAATAAATGGGATGAATATAAAGAAACAAAAAATCTACAGAAGATTCTTTGAATGATTTTATTGTTGAAACGCAGTTAGAATCTGCTGATATACAATTTTGTAAAAATTGCGGTGAAAGACTTATAGATAACAGTTCATTTTGCAGCAAATGCGGAACAAAAGTTGAAAAGTGACAATTAAACAGATTGTTTAGACGAAATTCAAATTTCGGTTAAATAATAAAAAATTTTTTAAAGAGGTAAATGCTGTTTGAAGATTAGCAAACCAACGGATATTGTAGCGTAAGCGGAGGCTTGCTTAAACTACGGTATCACAAAGTCTCCGTCTTTTATAGTTAAAATTTTCAAAGGAGTAAAAATAATATGAAAACAAATAACAATTTTATTATTCGATTAGAAACAGAGTCTGATTACCGACAAACCGAAAATTTAGTTCGTGAAGCTTTTTGGAATGTTTACAAGCCGGGTTGTGTAGAGCATTATGTTTTGCATTGCTTAAGAAATGACAAAGATTTTATACCGGAACTTGATTTTGTGATGGAAAAGGACGGAAAATTGATAGGTCAGGTTGTATTTATGAAAGCCGAAATAAAGGCTGATGATGGTAGGAATATTCCTATTGTTACTTTCGGACCTATCGGCATACATCCCGATTTTAAGCGTAAGGGTTACGGCAAAATTTTGCTTGATTATGCATTGGAAAAAGCCACAAATATGGGCTTTGGCGCTGTATGTATGGAAGGTAACATTGACTTTTACGGTAAGTGCGGATTTGACACAGCTTTTAAATTCGGTATTGATTATCACGGCGAAAAAAGGGGAGCGGAAGTTCCTTACTTTCTTTGCCGAGAGCTAAAAAGCGGTTACCTTAACGGTGTTAACGGTGTTTACAAGACGCCAAACGGTTATTTTGTGGATGACGCCGAGTGTGAGGAATTTGATAAACAATTTTCTCCTAAAGTAAAGCTTAAATTGCCGGGACAACTGTTTGAATAATAAAATAAGCAAAGTGAATAAGCCTTTGCAACAAAAACGCCTTTCTTTTACGGAAAGGCGTTTTTGTTGCATTAGCCTTGAAAATATTGTAAAAGTATGATAAAATTTCAAAAAATAAATGTTAATATTTAAAATTGAGGGGCAGATTATGACACAAAAATATGATGTTGTAATAGTCGGCGGCGGAGCAGCGGGAATGTGCGCCGCAGTTAATATAAAACTGCGAGACCGCAGTATAAGTGTTGCGATTATAGAACAACTTTCGCGTGTGGGTAAAAAACTTATTACCACCGGCAACGGCAGGTGCAACATAAGTAATATAAATATAAATATTGACCGCTATCACGGCGAAAACAAAGAATTTGCCGAGTATGCTTTACAAAATTACGATAACTATTATGCCGCGGACTTTTTTTCGGAATTGGGTGTTGTATTTACTTATGATGAAACCGGCAGGGCATATCCGTATTCGCTTCAGGCATCATCGGTTATAGATGCTTTACGCTTTTCGCTTGATGAACTCGGCGTTGATGTTTTTTTAGACACAAAAGTTTTATCATATAAAAAAAGCGGCGCTTTTTTCAAACTTGCTACAAATGTTGATGACTTTGTCGCAGAAAGCCTTATAATAGCATCCGGTCTGTATTCGGGCGGCGAAAAATTGGGCAGTAACGGCAGTATGCTTGATGTTTTAAAAAAAGCAGGATACAAAATCGTAAAGACAACTCCGGCTATTGTTCAGCTTAAAACCGATAATTCGCTTACGCGTTCATTAAAGGGTATAAAAATAAATGCCGAAGCAAAGCTTTTTATAAATAACCGCCTTGTCCGCGGAGAATTCGGTGAAGTTCTGTTTTGCGATTACGGTCTTTCGGGTCCGCCGATAATGCAAATTTCGCGCGAGGCAGAGCGTGTTCACGGTGAAAAAGAGATTACGCTTGATTTGATGAGTGAATACACCTTTGTCAATGTTTGCGATATGTTAAATTTCAGAGCGTCGGCGTTGCTTTCGAGACCGCTCGGCGAGTTCTTTACCGGTATGCTTAATAAGCGTGTCGGTCAGGCAATTATTAAACTGTGCGATTTAAAACTTACAGACAGTGTATCAACGCTTAACAGTAATGACATAAAGCGTATGGCTAATGTTATTAAAGGTATGAAATTTAAGGTTTTAGGCACTACGGACTTTGAAAATTCACAGGTTACTGCAGGTGGTCTTGATACCAATCAATTTAACCCTCGAACTATGGAGTCAAAACTTGAAAAAGGTCTTTATTGCATAGGCGAGGTGCTTGACATTGACGGCGACTGCGGCGGGTTTAATCTGCAATGGGCTTGGAGTAGTGCAATTTGCGCGGCAAATGCCGTGTGTGAAAGTTTCGGTGCGTAAGTATGATAATTATCAATAATATAAAA
Organism: Acutalibacteraceae bacterium; assembly: GCA_036308405.1. Lineage (GTDB taxonomy): Bacteria > Bacillota > Clostridia > Oscillospirales > Acutalibacteraceae > UBA737. The sequence continues at coordinate 13,607 of JAXJVR010000073.1, read as the reverse complement.
ATGCCGTTAGAGACAGATTTTTCGAATATTGCAGGTATAGTTGCAGATAAGCTAAAAATCGGTCACGATGAAGTAATATCAGCAGAACTTTACAGAAAATCGGTTGACGCTCGCGACAAGGACAATGTTCACTTTTGCGTTTCTGTGACCGCACGGTTAAAGAATGAAAATAAGGTTTTAAAGAAAAATAAAAACACCGCACTTTTTTCTGAAAAAGACTATGTCTACCAAAAGGCTCAGTCGGATATACGCCCTGTGGTTGTGGGATTCGGTCCTGCGGGTATGTTTGCTTCGCTTACTTTAGCTCGCGCAGGTTTAAGACCGATTGTTTTTGAACGTGGCACAGATGTTGATACACGAACATGCGATGTAGAAAAATTTTTTGGCGGAGGCACACTTAACACCGAGTCTAATATTCAGTTCGGCGAGGGCGGAGCAGGAACTTTTTCCGACGGAAAACTAAACAGCGGTATAAAAGATGTCCGTTGTAAAACCGTTTTAAAAACTTTTTATGAGTTCGGCGCACAAAAAAATATATTAACCGATGCAAAACCGCATATAGGAACCGATGTTTTAAAAAAGGTTGTAAAAAATATCAGGGAAGAAATTATTTCGCTCGGCGGTGAAGTTAATTTTAACTCTAAACTTGACGGCATTTTTTTGCAAGAAGACTTACTTTGCGCAATATCGGTAAACGGTAAAAAATACGACTGCCAAAGTCTTGTTTTGTGTATAGGTCATTCCGCGCGCGATACTTTTAAAATGCTTTATGATAGCGGTATAGAAATGATACGCAAACCGTTTGCCATGGGGGTTAGGATAGAGCATCTTCAAAGCAAAATCAATAAGGCTTTATACGGTGATTTTGCCAATCATAAGGCGCTCGGCGCCGCAGATTACAAGCTTGCGGTTCACTTGCCTGACGGCAGGGGAGTATATACATTTTGTATGTGCCCCGGCGGTGAAGTAATTAACGCTTCAAGCGAAAACGGCGGTATCGCTGTCAACGGTATGAGCGAAAGTTTAAGAAACGGAAAAAATTCTAACAGCGCTTTGCTTGTCGGTGTAAATCCCGAAGATTTAGAGGGCGAAAGTGTTTTTGCAGGTTGCGAACTGCAACGTAAAATTGAGCAAAATGCCTATAATATCGCAAACGGAAAAGTGCCTATTACAACGGTTGGTAATTTTGTATTCGGTAAAGATGCGGTTATAGGCAGCGTTGAGCCGACTGTAAAACCCGATTATACTTTTGCCGATTTTGATAAAATTTTTCCGTCATTTATTACAGAGTCGCTTAAAGACGGCATTATCGCTATGGATAAAAAAATAAACGGTTTTGCTGATTGCGATGCAATATTGACTGCCCCCGAAACACGCAGTTCTTCACCTATTAGAATTGTAAGAACCGAATCGGGACAGTCAACCAAAATTTCGGGCATATACCCCTGCGGTGAGGGCGCCGGATACGCTGGAGGAATAATGTCTGCGGCAGTTGACGGCATTAAATCGGCAGAAAAAATAATAAATGCAATAAACAGCGGTCAAGTTAGTTAAAATTGCATATAAAATTGCTTTGCTTGTCCTAAAATTTGTATATATAAATGAAAAAAGTTAAAATTTGTTAAACAATAAACAAAATAACTTGAAAAATTTTGAAAAATGGGTTACAATAAGGTGTAAAAATTTTTAGGAGGTTATTCCAATGGTTAAAGTTGCTATTAACGGATTCGGCCGTATCGGTCGTCTCGCATTCCGTCAAATGTTCGGTGCTGAAGGCTACGATGTAGTAGCTATCAACGACCTTACAAAACCCTCAATGCTTGCAAATCTTTTAAAGTATGACACAGCACAGGGCGGTTATTGCGGTTGTATAGGTGAAAATCTTCACACTGTTTCTGCAGATGATGAAGCAGGCACCATCACAGTTGACGGTAAAACTCTTAAAATCTATGCTGAAAAAGACGCTAAGGATCTTCCTTGGGGCGAAATCGGTGTAGATGTTGTTCTTGAGTGCACAGGTTTCTACTGCTCAAAAGAAAAGTCACAGGCTCATATTGATGCAGGTGCTAAAAAGGTTGTTATTTCTGCTCCCGCAGGCAATGACCTTCCCACAATCGTTTACAGCGTAAACGAAAACACTCTTACAAAAGAAGACACAATTATTTCTGCTGCTTCTTGCACAACAAACTGCTTGGCTCCTATGGCTAAGGCTCTTAACGACTACGCACCAATCCAGGCTGGTATCATGTCAACAATCCACGCTTACACAGGCGACCAGATGATTCTTGACGGTCCTCACAGAAAGGGTGACCTTCGCCGTGCACGCGCAGGCGCTGCTAACATTGTTCCTAACTCTACCGGTGCTGCAAAGGCTATCGGCCTTGTAATTCCCGAACTTAACGGCAAGCTCATCGGTTCTGCACAGCGTGTTCCTGTTCCTACAGGTTCTACCACTATCCTTACCGCTGTTGTTAAGGGTGCAGATGTAACTAAAGAAGGCATCAACGCTGCTATGAAGGCTGCTTCAAGCGAGTCTTTCGGTTACAATGAAGACCAAATCGTTTCTTCTGATGTTATCGGTATGCGTTACGGTTCACTCTTTGATGCTACACAAACAATGGTATCAAAGATTGCTGATGACCTCTATGAAGTTCAGGTTGTTTCTTGGTATGACAATGAAAACAGCTACACCAGCCAGATGGTTCGCACAATTAAGTATTTCGCAGAAATCTAATTAAAGCGTAAAATTTTAAATGCCCTGCTTAATGCAGGGCATTTTTTTTGCATAAAAACCGGATGTGTTTTATTCGCAGGTGAATGTTCCGTCTTTAAGGTGCAATATTTTATTGCAAATTTCTAACGAAGTGTTTCGGTGGGTTATAAATATGATTGTATTATCGGTGAATTCTTTTAAATTTTTAAGTAACTGTTTTTCGGTTTGTTCGTCTAAAGCAGATGTGGACTCGTCCAACAACAAAATCGGCGCGTCAAACAGCAGTGCTCTTGCTATGGCTATTCTTTGAATTTGTCCTTCGGATAAGCCTTGTCCGCGTTCGGATAAAACCGTATCAAAACCGTTTGGCAATGAAGCAATAAAATCGTAAATAACCGCGGTTTTTGATACTCTTATAATATCCTCTTCGCTGACATTACTGTCGCAAAGTGAAATATTATCGCGTATTGTGCCCGAAATAATCATATTGCCTTGCGGCACATAAGAAAACATCTGTCTGGTTGTTTCGTTAATGTCGGTTATGCCGTCAAAAGTAAGTCTGCCGTAGGTTGGTGAGTAAAGGCCAAGCAAAAGCTTAAAAAGTGTGCTTTTACCGCTGCCTGACCTGCCTGTAACAGCAGTTATCGTGCCGCGTTCAACGGTAAAATTGTTGTTTCTTAAAACAATTTCATTTGTGTAGGCAAAGTTAAGATTTTCAGCTTTAATCTCTTTAAAATCAATAATATTAAAATTGGTTGCTTTATTTTCGTTTTCTAAATTTTCAAGCTCTATAAGCCTTTCGGCAGAAGCTATTGTAGAGTAATATTTAGGTATAACACCCGATATGTTCTGAAGCGGTGCCCGTAACACAGAAATCAACTGCAAAAAATATACAAGCGTGCCTATTGTTATAGCACCCACGGATATTTGTGCCGCGCCCCAAACCAAAACACCGTAATAGCCGAAACTGAAAAGCGCATAAAGCGATGCCGAAATCAACACTGAAAACGCGCTTCTTTTTATGCGTAAACTGCGGTTTGTTTCTAATAATTCGTTAAGTTTGAGCAAAAAAGGCTTTTCACCGTCAAAGGTTTTAATTACCGTAATGTTAGAAAAAACTTCTTGCAAAAAAGAGCGTGACATACCTTCGGTTTGTTGAACCTGCTTATGCAAATTCTTGTATTTTCGGCTGAGTAATCTGCCCAAAAGCGGAATTGCAAATCCGATTATCAGAACAGCAAATGCAAAAATAAAGTTTTGAACGCAAAGCGCCGCAATACCGGCAATAATTTTTGTAAGCATTGATACAAGTGAAGGAATAAGTCCTATACTGCCCGAAACCACCACATCAATATCGGAAGAAAAGCGGTTGAGTAGGTCGCCTGAATGATATTCCGCAATGTTTACATATTTTTTTTGCATAAGTTTTGTGAACATATAATTTTTTAAATCTATGCTCATTTTTGCAGTGGTGTGTGTTGTGATAAGTGAAACCGCCGACTCAATTAAAATATGTAAAAAAATCAAACCGAAAAGCAAAACGCTGCCGACTATAAATTTGTGGGTCAAACCGTTATCGGCAGTATCTATAATTTGCTGTGAAAGCTTTGCTAAAAATATGTAGGCGAGTGACGCCGCAATGTTTAATACCGAAAGTAATATCACACACGGTATAAACGGCTTCACCCTTAAAAATAACCACTTGTTAGTTGATTGTTTTTTATTCATTCTTCTATAATTCCGTTTTCTTTTAAAGTCCTTATAAACACATCAATGTCGTTAAGCGCCAAAACGGTTGAAATGTTAAAATTGTCAAGCAAGCCGTTAAGTAATTCTTCTTTTGTGGGGTTGCCGTTTTGCAGTAAATTCCACATGTAAACATAAGTGTCGCTTAAAATTATTGTGCTGTTAAATTCTTTGTTTATATTCTTGTCGCATATAACAACATTTTGTCCGTTTTCTGTTTTTATGCTGAAGCCTTGTTTTATTTTCATAATTTTCACCTTAATTCATAATTTATTTAAAAACCGCACTTGCTTTTTTATCAATTATATACTAAAATACTATATATTGCAAGTATGGTATTTGGAGGTTTTTGTATGGACACTTTTATTGAACAACTTATCACAATTAAAAAAACAGCTAAAACTTGGGCGTTATATTTTTTAATTGCGCTTTTAGCAATAATAATAATTGCTGTGGCTTATTTATTTATACCTACGCTTATTGTAATTATTGCAGCACTTGTAATTTTCGGTGTATATAAATTATATTCGCTTACCAACATAGAATATGAATATATTGTCACCAATTCTACAATGGATATTGATAAAATAACTGCAAAAAGTTCGCGCAAACGCGTTTTAAGCTTTGAACTTACTGCGGTTGAAAGAATTGAAAAATACCGTAAAGAATTACCGCAGGATATTTTAAAAGATTGTCTTTTTACCTGTAATCAAAATGATGAAAATGCCGTTTTGCTCGTAATTCACCCTGACGGCAAGCCGAAGAAGTCGATTGTTATTTCACCTAATGATAAGGTAAAAGACGCTATGAAAAAATTTTTGCCTAAATATGTGGCAGAATCGTTAATTTAAGGTGATTTTAATGAAAGTTTTAACTGTTGAACAAATTAAAACTGCAGAGGATAATGCCGTCAAAAACGGCATTTTTTCTTATACGGATTTAATGAAAAAAGCGGGGGATTCCGCTACTGATGAAATTTTAAAACGATATAAAGCTGTAGGTAAAAAGGTGTGCGTTATTGCAGGCAGAGGTAACAACGGCGGTGACGGACTTGTAATTGCGCAAAATCTAAAACGCGCAGGCGCTGATGTTACATTGCTTTTGCCGTTCGGTTTTCCGACTACCGAAACAGCGCTCTTTTTTAAAAGCGGAGTAGAAGGTATAAATGTAATTGATGATTTTTGCGGTGATTATGATATAATAATTGACGCGCTTTTCGGTATAGGACTTAACAGATTTTTATCCGGCAGCACCGCAGAACTTGTTGAAAAAATCAATGCTTATAACTGCGTAAAAATTGCCGTCGATGTTCCGAGCGGTGTTTTCGGTGACGGCGGTGATGTTGTTTGTGCCTTTAAAGCCGATTTAACATTAACCTTTACGGCATATAAACCGTGTCAGTTATTACCTAAAACGAGTATATATTGCGGTGAAACTGCTGTTCTTGATATAGGTTTGCCTATAAATGACTACGCATATCTGACCATAGATAAACCGAATGTGTTAAAAAGACCTAAATTTTCGCACAAAGGAACTTTTGGAACGGCATTGCTGTTTTGCGGAAGTTACGGTATGTGCGGCGCCGAAATTTTAGCCGCAAGAGCCGCCCTTCGCAGCGGGGTAGGCATTGTAAAAGCAATAGTGTGTGATAAAAATTATACAGCGTTTACTTCTTTGGTGCCCGAAGCGGTTACTATACCCGTTGCAACCGATGAAAACGGTGCACCGGTTTTATATGACAGAACTATTTTATCGGCGCTTTCAAACAGCAAAGCTTTGCTTGTAGGTTGCGGCCTCGGCAGAAGCAATAATGCCGTAAAATCTGTAATGCGTGCGCTTGAACTTACAAATATTCCCACAATTATAGACGCCGATGGCATAAATGCTGTAGCTTGCAACATAAATATAATCAGTAAAATAAATGCCCCGGTGATACTCACACCTCATCCTGCCGAAATGGCAAGACTGTGCAACACAACCGTTGATGAAATAGAAGCAAATCGAGTCAAATTTGCTAAAAAATTTGCTGTAGACAACAACTGTTATTTAGTGCTTAAGGGCTCTAATACAATAGTTGCAACGCCTAACGGCAGAATATTTTTTAACACTACAGGTAACGACGGTCTTGCAACGGGCGGCAGCGGTGATGTGCTTTCGGGTATGATTGTGTCAAGATTGGCACAAGGGTATACACCGCTTGACGCTGTGCTTAATTCGGTTTGGATACACGGCGCCGTAGCCGATATGCTTGCACAAAAAATGCCTACACGCGCAATTTTGCCGAGTGATATTATAGAGGGGCTTAAAACGATTACTGATTAGGTGATTTTTTGTTAAAACGATTGATAATTGCTTTGTCTATGTTTGTTTTTATGCTTTGCGGTTGCGAAAAGCAAACGGTAAAACCTATTCTTAATAATATTTCTTTTACGGCAGAAATTGTTTACGGTGATTATGAATTTATCGGTAATACCGAGATTTCGGATAATGACGTCAAATTTATCGTAACCAAACCGCAGGAAATAAAAGACCTTACTTTTAATATTGCCGAAAATAAAATCAATTCCGAATATAAGGGCTTATCGTTAGAAACCGATATAAATTCTTCACAGCAAGGTGCGGTTGTCAAAATTTTATATGATGTATTAAATGACATTGTCGCAAAGCAAATCTGCGCCGAAATCAGCGAAGAAAATTGCATAATCAATGGCAAGACGGACAGCTACGAGTATGAATTTATTTTTTCGCCTTCGGGACTGCCGATTGAGCTTAATATTGATGATACCGAATTGAAAATTCAGTTTAAAAATGTAACGGTTATTTAAAACTTTGCAAGCGGTCACCGTAAGGTGACTGCTTGCTCTTTGTCAATAGTTGGGGTAAAGAGCCAAAAAAACATCTTGTTAGTTGAATTTATTCCATTATTAAAATCTTATTATTTACAATTCTTATCTTAAAGTTTAGCGAACAAGTCTTGCAATCTTCTAATTCTAGCCGGAATTCATTATTGCTATTTCTTGTTGTTTTATGTGATGAGGGCATTGATTTTACTGTTGATGTTGCAGAAAGATGTTTCTAAGCCTCATTTTCTATATTCATTACTCTCATAAATAAATCATTATCAAGTATATCTACATTTTTCTTGAAGGGTTTGTAAATTTCTTGGCAAATTTCTCGTTAAAATACAATTCAACCGTATTATCAGGATAACTCATATAACTTTCTTATATTATATTCACCTCCAAATTATTTACACAGAGTATTTATGGGTATTTTTGCAAAAAAATTTTTTTGTATGCCTGTGTTTTACTCCAATTTGTCAAGGTTTAATTTCAATTTTATTCCAATATGCTTAAATAGTGATAGAATTCAATTCTACAAGCTAAAAGAAAAACAATATAAAACCGCCAAAAACTAACGCACCAATTTTGGTGCGTTAGTTTTTTTATACTTATGTTACAACACAGAAAGGATGAGTTGAATGAGTAGAAAAACTCCTATATTTTTGAATGACCATCAACAAGAACAATTAATTAATGCGTTAGAAAATGCATTTGATACTACCGAAGTCAATATTGCACATGAAATAACGAGTGAATATATTCATTCGGACACCCTTATTATGAGCAAAGATGGTGAAGACACAACTTTTGCAAGTTTTGGTATGTGTGCACGAAAGCAAAATTCACATATTGATGAGCCGCGAGAACATTTTATACCTGATATAGACCAATAGTCTTGATGAGATAATTAAAATACGAGGTGCTGATAATGGAAAAAAAGAATGAGAACGATATTGTATTAGATGCAAAGCAGAAGTCTAAGTTTTTTGAAGAATATTATGCGAGTCTTCAAACAATTCAAGATAAGCTCACGATTGAAGAAATAAATATTATGGCGAAGGCTCTTGAGGTTGCTACTGTTCAAGCAAAAGAGCGAGAAGCAGAAAAACACAGAGAAGAAACCGCCGCAAAAGAACGAGCTAAAAAGGAAGCTGAACGCAAGAAAAAAGAAAGAGAAGAAAAGCGTCGTGCAGCAAAGCTTGCTCGCGAAGAAGCAATTAAGCACAGAGAGCATGTAAAAAGTGTTACTTGTATGGACCTTCCTCTTGATTTTTCAAACGCTTTCGAAGGTAATGATGAAATTTGCGAGCACGTGGAGTCGGTTGCTGATGGACTTATTGCATCTCTTGATAATTTGGGCGCGGTTGATATTGAGTACATTTCTGAAATTACCGGCATTGATATGAAGGATATTATCAAGGAATTAGATGGTGCCATATACCAAAATCCGCTCACTTGGAACGAGTGTTGGTATAAGGGCAGTGTTTTGTTTATTGATGAAGCATATTCGCTTGTTGATGATAAGGACGGATTGTTTGGCGATGAGGCTATTAATACAATTGTTCAAGAAATGGAGAATAATCGCGATGATTTAATCGTTGTCTTCGCGGGCTACCCGGATAAAATGGAAGGATTTTTAAATAAAAACCCCGGACTTCGTTCTCGAATCGCATTTCATATAAGATTTGATGACTATGAACCACAAGAGTTACTATCAATAGCTGATATGATTGCAAACGATAAAGGACTGGTTTTATCTGATGGTGCAAAAGATAAACTAAAAACAACCTTCGAAAAGGTAATTACTCAAAATGACTTCGGCAACGGTAGATTTGCCCGAAACATAATTGAAAAAGCTCAAATGAAACAGTTAGACCGAATTGTAAAAATGAATTTTGATGATATTACCGATGAAACAGTATCACTCATTTTGGCTGAAGATATCCCTGAGCAAGAAAATCAAAAGGCGGAAGTTAAAATGAAAATTGGATTTTGTGCATAAATAAATAAAAATGGTGAGACTATTTCAAATATTGTTTAAACCTTCGAGATGGTATAGAATAGAAATAACATTTTTGAGATAGAAAATATGCCGGGAGGTATGGGCAGCAAAAAAGGAACAGGCAGTTGCTTGACGACAACTGCCTGTTCATAATTTTTCTGTTTTAACTCCTTACTCCAACTATTGACAAAGAGCCAAAATGTGTTTATAGCTTTTAAATTTATTTTCTTTTAAATATATTTCCGCCGTTGCAATCAATACCAACAATAAGCGGAAAATTGTCAAACACTAATTCTTTTACCGATTCGCAACCTAAATCGTCAAAAGCGATAACACGGCTTGATTTGATGCTTTTAGAAGCCAAAGCGCCTGCGCCGCCTATGGCGCAAAGGTAAACCGCCTTGTTTCTTATAATAGAATCAATAACCGCCCCGGAGCGTTCTCCTTTACCTATGGTCGCAGTCAGCCCCATATCGTGAAGACGCGGTGTGTAAGAGTCCATTCTTGATGATGTAGTCGGACCGCAACTTCCGATTGCCAAACCGTCGGGCGTTGGGGTAGGGCCTGCAAAATATATTACTGAATTTTTGATTTCATAGGGTAGTGGTTCGCCTTTTTCAATCAGTTCAAAAATTCGCTTGTGCGCGGCATCGCGTGAAGTATATACAATGCCAGAAAGAAGCACACGGTCACCCGCTTTAAGTTTTTCACAGATAGTTTTAAGGTCTTTTGAGTTTATTTTATATTCGTTCATTTTGTTATCTCGGCAAACATATTTTCGAACTGCTCGGCAAGTTCGTGATTTTCGGTATTTTTAATGCTTATTTGTTCACGCGCGGTGTTAAGTGATGATACAAGTGTGTCGATTTTAGCAACAAAGTCAGCCGATGTTTGCATAATTTCAGCCTTTAATTCACCGAGTGATTCGTGCGTGCTGTCTATTGAGTTAAGATTTTTTTCAACCTCTTTATTTACAATGTCGCGCGTATCGGCAGAGTTTTGCATAATCGACTTTGCGTTAGCCTGCGCAACAAGATAGAGTTTGCCTATGTTTTGTGAAAGGCGCTCAATCTCATCATATTTGTCGGTGTATTCTTTAAGCTGTGCTTCAACAAGCGATTTTGCTTGCTTTACATCTTCAAGCTGTTTGTTAATATCCGCAATGGTGGAGTCAAGATTACTGATTTTTTGGTTTAAGTTGTTTTCTTTTTCCGAAAAATCTTTGTGCGACTGTTCAATGTATTCTATAACATCGTCGCAATTAAAGCCAAAAAGACTTTTTCTGAAACCAACAGACATTTTTATCATCCCTTATTTTTATCTTTTCGACAATTATAGCAGATATTGTTCTTTTTTACAAGAAAAATATCTGCTATGCATATCATAAATTATTTTTTAAATGCGGGGTCAATATCAAGTGTTGCAAAATAGTCGTCGGCGGTTTGCGCGCGTCTTATAAGCTCGATACTGCCGTCGGGTTTTAACATAAGCTCTGCACAGCGAAGTTTGCCGTTATAGTTATAACCCATAGAGTGTCCGTGAGCACCCGCATCGTGTATTGTTATGTAATCACCGATTTCTATATTTGGCAATTCGCGGTCAACGGCGAACTTGTCATTGTTTTCGCAAAGCGAACCTACAACATCAAACTTGCCAACGGGTTTTTCGTTTTCTTTGCCCATAACTGTTATATGGTGATAAGCGCCATACATTGCGGGGCGCATAAGGTCGCAACAGCTTGAGTTAAGGCCTATGTATTCCTTATAAATATGTTTTTTGTGTATTGCCTTTGAAACAAGATAACCGTAAGGACCTGTGATGTATCTGCCCATTTCGGTAAAGAGCGCAATCTGCATACCGGTAGGTGCTATAATATCTTCATAAACCTTGCGCACGCCTTCGCCGATTGCAAATATATCTACCGGCTCTTCTGTGGGGCGATAGGGTATACCTATACCGCCGGAAAGGTCAATAAATTCGATACTTATACCGAGTTTTTCTTTTATTTCAAGTGCAAATTTAAACAGTTTTTTTGCAAGACGCGGATAGTATTCTTCAATAAGCGAACAACTTGCAAGCATTGCGTGTATACCGAAATGCTTAACACCTTTAGATTTTAAAATTTTAAAAGCCTCGAGAATTTGCTCGTGAGTCATACCGAATTTTGTGTCATAAAGGTGACCCATAATGTCGTTTGTTATATTGAACTGACCGGGATTATAACGGCAACAAATTGTGTCGGGCAGGTCAGCTATGCTTTCAAGAAATTCTATATGCGTAATATCATCAAGATTGATTATAGCGCCTGCATCAAGAGCCGCTTTATATTCGGCAACGGTTGTTTCGTTAGAACTGAACATAATGTTATGACCGTCAACACCGCATTTTTGAGAAATTATAATTTCGGGCACAGATGCACAATCGGTTCCGCAACCGAGTTCTTTTAATACTCTTATTATGGCAGGGTTAGGTGTTGCCTTAACCGCAAAATATTCTTTAAAGCCTTTGTTCCAAGAAAACGCTTTATATAAGTCGGTTACGCATTTTCTTATACCGGCTTCATCGTATACATAAAACGGCGTGGGGTATTGTTTTTCCCAGTTTATGATGTCTTGTTTGCTAAACGGAACAGATTTCATCTTTTTTTCACTTTCCTTTACGGGTAATATTAAAAATATTACATAAAATAATATTTGTTGTCAAGTAATTAAATAAATTTTATATACAAATATTTTCTTTGTCAACTGTAACAGTTAATACATTTTCTTGAACAAACGGTTAATTTTTTCACAAATTTTCACAATTTAAAAAATTTTTATTGATTTTTTTGCTTTTACTGTTTATAATGTAAAAGCAGAAATTTGTATCATTTTGTAAGGAGAAATCAAAAATGACAACTAACAAGACAGTTTTAAAATGGCTTGATGAGATGAAAAAACTTCTCACACCGGACCAGGTTGTTTGGATTGACGGTAGTGAAGAACAGCTTGAAGCTCTTCGCAAAGAGTCGGTTGAAACCGGTGAAATGATTAAGCTTAATCAGGAAAAACTTCCCGGTTGCTATCTTCACAGAACTCTTCCGAACGACGTCGCACGTGTAGAAGACCGCACATTTATCTGCTCAAGAAAAGAAGAAAACGCAGGCCCCACAAACAACTGGTGTGAGCCTCAGGAAATGTATAAAAAGCTTTATAACATTGCTCGCGGCACTTACAAGGGCAGAACAATGTATATAATTCCTTTCTCGATGGGTCCGATTGGTTCACCTATCGCAAAGGTTGGTATTGAAGTTACAGACTCAATCTATGTTGTTCTTAACATGGCAATTATGACTCGCGTAGGCAAAGCAGTTCTTGATGTTCTCGGCGACAGCAACGACTGGGTTCGTGGTTTGCACGCAAAATGCAATGTTGACCCCGAAAACAGATATATATGCCACTTCCCCGAAGATAACACAATTATCTCTGTAAACTCTGCATACGGCGGTAATGTTCTTTTGGGTAAAAAGTGCTTTGCACTTCGTATAGCTTCTTACCAGGGTTGGAAAGAAGGCTGGATGGCAGAACATATGCTTATCTTAGGCCTTCAAAATCCGAAGGGTGAAGTTCGTTACATCGCAGCTGCATTCCCGTCAGCTTGCGGTAAGACAAACCTTGCAATGCTTATTCCGCCCGAATATCTTCGTAAAAAAGGTTACAAGATTTGGACAGTCGGCGACGATATCGCTTGGATGAAGATAGGCGATGACGGCAGACTTTATGCTATCAACCCCGAAAACGGTTTCTTCGGCGTTGCACCCGGCACTAACGAACATTCTAACTTTAACGCTCTTGAAAGCACAAAGAAAAATACAATCTTCACAAACGTTGCGCTTAATCTTGATGACAACACTGTTTGGTGGGAAGGTCTTAACAAAGATTTACCGCAAAACGCTCTCGATTGGAAGGGTAATCCTTGGGATGCTTCTAAGTTCGACAAGGCTGACAAGTCAACCTATGCCGCACACCCCAACTCAAGATTTACTGCTCCTGCTAAAAACTGCCCCTGCATTTCTGATGAATTTGACAAGGGTGAGGGCGTTCCGATTTCTGCAATCGTATTCGGTGGTCGCCGTGCTAAGTGCGCTCCGCTTGTATATCAATCAAAAGATTGGGTTAACGGTGTATTCGTAGGTTCTGCAATGGCTTCCGAAACAACCGCAGCTGCTGCCGGCGCTGTGGGCGTTGTTCGTCGTGACCCGATGGCAATGCTTCCGTTCTGCGGATATCACATGGGTGATTAATTCGCACATTGGCTTGACATG
>JAXJVR010000072.1:0-4170 GCA_036308405.1 Acutalibacteraceae bacterium | reverse complement strand
GTCTTTAATGTAACAGCAGAAGATTTTGCCGATGAGATTGCCGACCTTGTCAAAAAAGGAGTTCGCGTAATAGGCGGCTGTTGCGGAACAACACCCGAATACATAAAAGCGTTACACACAAAGACAAAGAATCTGACGCCTCAACCCATAACAGAAAAAAATATAACCGTTGTATCCTCTTACACCCACGCGGTAAAGTTCGGCGAAAATCCTGTTCTTATAGGCGAGCGCATAAACCCCACGGGTAAAAAACGGTTTAAACAAGCGCTTATTGAAAATGATATAAGTTATATTCTGGCGGAGGGTGTAAATCAGCAGGAAAAAGGCGTGCATATACTTGATGTCAATGTAGGCTTGCCCGATATTGACGAGCAGAGTATGCTTAAGACCGCAGTTTGCGAGTTGCAGGCTATTATTGATTTGCCTTTGCAAATCGACACTTCCGACATTTCCGCTATGGAAACCGCGCTTCGCATTTACAACGGCAAAGCAATGATAAATTCGGTAAACGGCAAGGCAGAAAATATGAAAGCCGTTTTTCCGCTTGTTAAAAAATACGGCGGTTTGGTAGTAGCCCTTACCCTTGACGAAAACGGTATTCCCGAAACGGCGGAAGGCAGATTTAAAATAGCCGAAAAAATACTTGCCACCGCTAAAGAATACGGCATAGATAAAAAAGATATAATTTTTGACACGCTCGCTATGACCATAAGCGCCGATAACAAAGCTGCGGTTACAACGCTTGATTCGTTGCGCCGTATTAAAACCGAACTCGGCTGTAACACATCTTTAGGTGTATCAAACATATCTTTCGGACTGCCTAACCGAGATGCCGTAAACGGCACTTTCTTTGCTTTGGCGCTTGAAAACGGACTTTCGGCGGCTATTATGAATCCTTACTCCGCCGATATGATGAAAACCTATTACACATATAAGGCGCTTAAAGGACTTGATGAAAACTGCTCTGATTATATAAGCAACGCCGACGCGTTTACACCGGCGGCTCCCACACCTACACCGGTTACGCCCGAAAACAAACCGTCTGAAGAGTTCGGCTCGGAACTTCAGCACGCAGTTATAAAAGGTTTTAAAGACAAGTCGGCGCAAATAACAAAAGCAATGTTACAAAACACTGCTCCGCTTGATATTGTTAATAATGAAATCATACCTGCGCTTGATACCGTAGGTATCGGTTTTGAAAACAAAACGGTATATCTTCCGCAGTTGCTTATGAGCGCAGAGGCGGCAAAAAATGCTTTTGAAGTTATAAAATCAGCTATGCCCATAACCGACAGCAACGCTGCGTCAAAATCAACATTTGTAATTGCTACGGTTTACGGTGATATTCACGACATAGGCAAAAACATTGTCAAACTTTTGCTTGAAAATTACGGGTTTAATGTGGTTGACCTCGGCAAAGATGTTCCGCCGCAAAAAGTTGTTGATACGGTTGTCAATCTGCATGCGCCGCTTGCGGGGCTTTCGGCTCTTATGACAACGACTGTTCCCTCTATGCAAGAAACCGTAAAAATGCTTAAAGAAAGCGCGCCTTGGTGCAAAACGATAGTCGGCGGCGCTGTGCTTACAAAAGAATATGCCGAAAAAATCGGCGCTGACAAATACGCGCGCGACGCTATGGAAACCGTAAGATATGCCGAAGAAATAATAAACGGAGGTAAATACTGATGATGATTTCTACACGGGGCAGATATGCCTTGCGTGTGCTTTTGGACCTTGCCCAACATCAAGATGAGGGTTTTATTCCTATGAAAAAAGTCGCCGAAAGGCAAGAATTATCACTTAAGTATATAGAAAAAATTATGCCGGTGTTATCACACAACGGCTATGTTATAGGTATCCACGGCAAAGGCGGCGGATATAAGTTATCACGCGAGCCAAAAGATTACAGAGTCGGCGATATTTTGCGCCTTACCGAAGGCGACCTTGAACCCGTATCTTGCCTTGGTTGCAGTTCGGGCAGTTGTGCCCGCGCCGAAAGTTGCCTTACCCTACCTATGTGGAAAGAATTTTCAGATATGGTAAACAATTATTTTGACGGAATTACGCTTGCGGATTTAATGAAATAAAATTACTTACAAAAAGACAGCCTTTGCAAAAAACGCAACGGCTGTCTTTAAATATATCAATATATATTATCTGTTTTCTATATACTCTTCAAGTATTTCCGCGGCGGTGCGCACACACCGCACGCAAGGACGCTCTTTATAATATTGCTCGGTTCTATCCGACGGTTGTCCGCCGACCTCTTTGGTTTTAAGAATATCACGGCATATTATAGAGCCGTTACAGTCGGCAAATTTACCGCAAAGCAAACGAGTCTGCTTATAAAGCTCGTTTTTCTTTTCGGTGGTTTCGGGCGTATCATAACCGTTCAAAAGACCGAACGCCATAAGCATTCCGCTGCAAGCGCCGCATATTTCTCTTTGACGGCCTACACCGCCGCCGAACGGCGCAGAAAGTTTAAGCGCCTGAATACGCGGTATTCCCACATCTTCGGCAAAAGCACCAAATACAGCCTGCGCACAATTATATCCATCGGTAAACAACTTTACCGCTTTTTCTGAATTTTTCATTTATATCACCGTTTAATTGTTATATTTTTAAATCAAATCTCGGTAGTAAAGATTTCGTGTGTATTCACCGTCAGGTCTTTCACCGTGAATATATTTGTTGATAACATTGCCGCATTCTTCACTCGTTTCGGTTGTAAAATACAGCGTCAAGAAATCGACATCGGTTATTTCGTCAAGTCGGTCACCCATATAAAGCGGCGCCGAATTAAGCATTTCGCTGTAACCCGCGCGGCACATAATCGGGAATTTAAGATTTTTTCGGTCTGTTAAAAAGCCTTTTTTATCGCACTCGGCGCAGGTTCTGCCGTTTTTAAGAGGACAGTTTCTTGTAAGCATAAGCGGCAGTCTGCCATAAGCAAATATACCTATATTTATATCGGCATTTATATTTTTAATTTCTTTAAGCGAAATTTCTGCCGAGAGCATAAGGCTGTCTGCACCCAAGTTTTTATACACATTTATGCTTTCGTTGTTATCTATATTAAGTCCTATTCCGCCTATTACTTTAAAACTTGCCGATTTTGCCAACGCAACCGCCGACAAATTAGCGCACAAAGCGCTGTTTATGCCCTGCTGTTTCAACTCATCAAGTCTTTTTTTAACAGCAGTTTCGTTAACAATATACCGCGGAAGTTCGGCTATAATTTCAATATTGCCGAAATTTCTCGGCATATCGCATTCAAGCGGAATAATAACCGCCTTAATTCCGTCAAGATTTTGCGGTATTTGCTCTTTGCTTGCAAACCGAGCAAATAATTGCTTTTTGCCGCTTAAACTTGCAGATTTTACAAACTGCGGCTCTGCGAAACTTTTTTGGTGACCCAAAGCGGCGCGTTTGCCGTCAAGCTCATTTACGGCGTCACGGCGAAGCGCGTTAAGCGCAGAAGACGGCACAAAAAGTTCGTCATCAAGGTTTAAATTTATATCACAGCAAAAATAAGGCGTGTTACCAAGCTTTGTAAGGCTTTCGCAAACTGCTTGTTCTTCAAGCGGTTTATTTTTAGCCAAAGACGGAACATCGCCTTTTACGGTGACTGAATTTTCACCGTCGCTTACATTTAATGTTATAGGGCTATCGGTTTTAATTTCTGCCGACATTTTAATCTGCACCGACTGTCGCTCGGCGCGGTAAAGTTCGTGCAAATAAGCGTATGTGTCACCTGCGGCAATTACATCGTCTTTAGTTCTTACGCCGAACATATCCCTGCCCAATTTTTGACTGTAATAACCGTCGGTAAAGCCCGAACGCGAAAAAACGCTCTGCAAAGTTTCAAAAAGTTTCGGCTCTATAAAGCCGTTATCAACAGCCTGCCTGCAAGCCGAAGTCGCCGCCGCTATATATTCTGGGCGTTTCATTCTGCCTTCGATTTTAAGCGAGGCTACACCCATATTTACAAGTTCATCAATATGCTCATAAAGGCATAAATCTTTAAGACTTAAATCATATCCTGTGCCGTTTTCGGCTTTAAAAGGCAGTCGACACGGACCTGCACAAAGACCGCGGTTGCCGCTTCGCGCGCCCAAAACAGACGAGAGCAAACACTGCCCCGACACACACATACAAAGCGCGCCGTGG